>WOZL01000068.1 GCA_011620305.1 Candidatus Dojkabacteria bacterium
GTAGAATACCTGCTAGTAAACCTTGAGCTATAGCTATTACCAATAATCCTCCTGCCATAGCTTTAGCAGTATCTAAGGTTCTGTCTATATATAGGGTAGTTATTTCTTCGTCTAATGGAATAATGTTCTTTATGGAGTAAACAGTTTTATCAAAATGGGGTACTATTGTATAGATTAAACCGTAAAATATTATTAGTTGAAATAGAGCATCAATAGAGAAACTACTAATTGAGGATACAGTACCAAGCAAACTGTTTATTAGTGATATTACACTATTTCTAAGGTTGGAGAGTATTTCTTCTAATGTGATATTTATTGGGATATTAAGTACGTCCATTTTGTTATTAATCCATCCAAGACCGTCTTGAATGTAATCTACGGTAGAGGTGTCTTCTACTCTTAGATTGTTAACCTGTTCTAATACTAGAGAGGCCACATTAATTACGGCAACTACTAGTAAGAATCCTATTACAAGGGTGAGTAGTATTATTAAAAAGGTTGATATTAAGCTTGCACTTATTTTCTTTGTTTTCACTTTTTTGGTTAAAGATTTGTATACAGGTTGTAGTATATATGAGACTATTATTGCTAGGATTATAGTGTTGATGTATGGTTTGGCTACTAGTAGAGCGAATATTACTACTACTAATGCAATGATGCCAAAGAGTATTTTAGAATACTTTTTATCAAAATATTTCTTAGCCATATTTGTATTTTCTTATTTTAGATATTAGATTATACATTATATTCAGTATATTATTAGTAGGTTAAAATGGAAAGAGGGGTATAGTTAAGGTATAATGGTTGGCTTGGAGAGGTGCTAGAGTGGTCGAATAGGACGGTCTTGAAAACCGTTGTACAGTTTATTCTGTACCGTGGGTTCGAATCCCACCCTCTCCGCCAGACAGAGATTTTGAATCATGATATACAAAACTAAACCTAAAAATTTTAGTCCTGAGTTTACAGTTGTAAGCTGTTTTGTAGATTATCAAGATAAAATTCTTTTACTACATAGGCAAGATTATAAGCCAGAAGGAAATACTTGGGGTGTACCCGCTGGGAAAATGAATGGAGAGGAGAGTCTTAAAGTAGCTATTTTAAGAGAAATCTTTGAAGAAACAGGCTTAGAGTTAAAAGAAAAAGATATAAGTCATATTAAAGAAGTGTTTATAAAATACAAGGACTATGACTTTGTTTACCATATCTTTAATACGAAGGTTAATAAAGAACCGAAAGTAAAGATTAATAATAAAGAGCACAAAGCTTACAAGTGGATTAAACCAAAAGAGGCTTTGAAAATGGATTTAATAGAAGACTTAGATGCTTGTATTAAGTTATTCTACAAATAGAGACTTTTAATTCTTTGAGTCTAATATAGTATACTAATCACATGAACTTACCAGATATAATATTAACATTAGTCCAACAGGGGAAATACCCCATCCTCTTTATGTTATATCTAATAGAAGGCCCTATTGCAGGCTTTATCTCTGCTTTAATAGCATCTACAGGAGCATTAGACATCATTACAGTATTTCTACTCCTTGTATCAGGTGAGATAGGAGCAGATATTGTTTACTACTATATTGGTAAAAGCTCTTCAGAACAGAAAATAAATAGGATATTAGCTAAATATGAAAAAGATGGTGTGTTGAAGGTAATAAAGGACACATTTAATAGAAGCCCAATTAAAGCATTAATATTTGTTAAATCAGTAATGTTTATCGCAGTTCCAAGCTTAATACTTTTAGGTAGATACCAATCTATGAAAATTAAGAAATTTGTAATATGGACAACCATAATATGTATAACGAAAGATATTACAATATTACTCCTAGGATACTCTTTAGGTTTAAGTCTTGAATCATTTGTCCAGGGATACAATATATATAGAATAGTTGGTATTATATTGGCAATAGTTGGGATTGGATATATACTTTACAAGTCTTACCAAGAACAAATAGAGAGTTTTGCAATTAATTCATTGAAGAGAATACATTAATAATATGAAAGAAAAAATACCGGTATCAATTATCATACCGACGAAAAATGAGCAATTACACCTCCCTAGATTATTAGAGAGTATTGAGAATCAAACAGTTCAACCTGTCGATATAATAGTGTCTGATGCTGGCTCTAAAGATAGGACGGTAGAGATTGCTAAAGAACATGGTGTAAAGGTGGTAAAGGGAGGTATGCCAAGTGTTGGTAGAAATAAAGGGGCTCAGCAGAGTAGTGGAGAAATCCTCCTTTTTATGGATGCTGATACATATTTTCTGAAAGAAAACGATTTAAAGGAGATATATGAAAAATTTCAAGAGGGGAAATATGATATTGCCTCTTGCTATTTCAAAACCGAAGATAGCTCAATATTTACCCAAGGACTTCTTAATTTTCTTAAATGGTTTGCAACCAGAAAGTATAATCCTGTTCTTAAATCAGATTTTGGGGCTTTTTTGATAATTAGAAAGGACCCATTCGATAGGGTAAACGGTTTTAATGAGGAGTTACTCATGATGGAGGATACTGATATAGTACAGAGATTAATAAGATTTGGGTATGTACATGGGATTATAAACAAAAAGATAGGTGTATCTCTGAGTTTAGAAAAGAAAGGTAAAAAGAAATCACTTTCATGGAAAATGGTATTGGGAGTAATTTTAGGATATTTTTCAATTCTCCTTACCTCTATGAAATTTACAAGGAATTTTGCATACAAGCTTAATCAGAAAGCTCTTAAATTGCATGGAGAATTAGGTGGTGTAATTGATTTTGATAGCCCATATAGTCCAGATGATCGTTCTCAGGGATATCCCATTGATGTAGATAGGAAAACAAGGAGATTTTGGGAGATATTTGTAGGTTTCTTCTCATGGTTTTTCATATTAGTACCAATAATACTGGCAGTATTTAGATTAGAAACCATATTTGTAATATATATTGCTTTTTTAGTTGCTTACTGGTTTATGAGGACCCTGAAGTTTGTAATAGGTGTAGCGATAGGATATAGGAGATATCAGAGAGAAATAGAGGTAGATTGGATGGATAAAATTAAAGAGAAATATCCTAAAGGATTTGAAAAATTGAAATTTACATATCTTTGCCCTGTATATGCAGAGGGCTTGGACATATTAGAGCCATCTTTTGAGGCTTTCGCTAATAGCGATGTAGGTGTAGATAAGATAGATGTGGTATTTGCAATAGAAGAGAAGAAGGAAGACTTCCAAAAGAAAAATTTTGAATATTTGAAAAAAAAGTTTGGTAGTAAGTTTAGAAGTATGCGTTACTACGTCCATCCTGCAGGTATTCCGGGGGAGGTGGCTGGAGTTAAAGGTGGGAATATTAACTGGGCAGCGAGACACTATGTTAAAGATATTGAGGCAGAGGGTGAAAATATTGAGGAGTACCTTGTAGTTACCTGTGACTCTGACTTAAGACCTCATGAGAAGTATCTATCTACAGTAGCTTATAAATATTTTGAGAATGGTAAAGAGAGAGATAACTACTACTACGCTTCTGCTCTACATACATTTAGTAACAATATCTGGGAAGTCCCACATATAATTAGAGTTCAATCTAATATGTTAACCCTTGTACTTCTATATACTTGGGTTATGGACAAAAAGCAGGTTATACCTTTCAAGGGTGAGGAGGTATATATCAGGGATACGTTTTCATCGTATATTGTTAATTTAAAGACGTTAAAGAAATTTAAATTCTGGGATCCAGAAATAGCGAATGATGATACTGCTTTTTACTGTAATGCAATGGTAAGGAGTAAAGGGACTTTTAAGAGCCAAGAGGTATATATCCCAACATACAATGATGCTGTACAGAACAAAACATATTGGAAATCTCATGTCTCATATTACAAACAGCAACACAGATGGGGATGGGGGAGTATCAATGTGCCTACTACATATGCTGCACTTGCTCATGAGAAAGGTGACTTTCCTTTCTGGAGGAAGCTAGTTATCTTTAAGTACCTTTTTGAAACTCAGATTTGGTATCTGTCTATAGCTTTTGTATTAACCTTTGGATTAGCTTTAATGGGGATGATAAATCCTAGTTACAACTTCACAGCATACTCTTACAATCTTGCACAATTAATGAGTTTAGTGTTTATATTTATTACTCTTCTTAACATACCTCTGATCATTTATAGGAGGAAAATACTTTCTGTTCCTGAGGAGTGGAAGTGGTGGAGACATATCTTAGATTTTGCAGAGATTGTCTTTATCACAATTAATATGCTCACCTTCGGCTTTATCCCGTATATACAAGCAAAAACAGAGCTAATGTTAGGCTTAACATCTTTTAAGCGCAATTTCTATGTAACAGAGAAGGTTAAGAAAAATACCCAAGAGAGTTCATAGAGTTTTAATCATCCATATGTAATATCTTAGACATGATTTTAAAAATGTCTTTTAAAAAAGTCTTACTGTTACCTTTTTGTATTCTATTTTTTATCAATCCGAGAGAAGTCTTAGCTTTAGATGAGGGGTTTTACAGTACTATTTCATATACAATAGGGGAGATAGGTATAGAGGGTTTACAGTATGAAGAGGATCAGGTAGTAGGAGAGTATACCGCTTCTGTGGTAGGCAGTAGAAATATAGAGTACTTTACTGAAGATGGGTATAAAAGAAGGAAACATGATATAGCAGAGAGAGTATCTGTACCCCCATACTCTACTGTAGATGTTGGGTACTATTGGTATAACAATACGTCTGAAACAGTCAATGTTGAGCAAATACGTCTTCCAGTAAGTAGAGAGAATGTAATGAGGGGGGATCTCTCCAATATTGTAAGTGACAATGGTTTTACACAGGGCCTTACATTTGCCCAGAATATATACAGAGATGGTAAATTCTTTGATGTAGAAGGAGTAGGTTTAATTTCCTCGGATATGGATACTTCTCCTAGCAATGGAGTAGTAATTACAAGCTTCTTTGTAACTCCACCAGTAGAAATTACAGAGTATGAAATTAATTATCGTGAGGGAAGTATTTCTCAGATTTACTTACATATTAAGAATAATTTCGGGAGGGGTATAAGTAATATAAGGTTAAATTACAAAACCGTTGTTGATAAGATTTTAGATTTCGCACCGTATGAAGAGAAAGTATTAGAGCTTTATAAACATTGTACTCTAGAAGGGGGTGAGATTAACTGTGGAAGTATGACAATATACGTTAATAATACAAGTACACAGTGTATAGTTTACGGCTCTCCATTTGAGCATTACTTAACCAGAGATTCAATATCTTTGTTTAATAGAATAGGGGATGAGTGGGTAGTTGGAGCTCAAACTCAACCCGAAAGAGAGAGTTTTTGCATACAGAGAATTCCTTATGTATATACAACTCCAGATATGATTGCATATACTGAGCCGCAAGAATCGGAGTTAACTCAGGAAGAGTATTGGCAAGAGTTATTAAATATCCCTATATTACCAATTACCTCATATGCTTATGATAAGTTTGAACGACTTTTGACATTGCTAAAACCCCTGGGAATTGATAATCTGTATATATTATGAAACTACAAGTTAAATTACCTGACTATGTTCAAAACACAGCCAAAATTCTCATAGATGAGGGTTTTGAATGTTACTTAGTTGGAGGTGCTGTAAAAGATATTGTACTTGGTAATACTCCTCATGACTACGATTTAGCTACAGATGCACTGCCTGACGAGATGATAAATATATTTACAGAATCAGTTGTTACAGGTGCAAAATTTGGAACAATATTAGCCTTAATGCCTGATAGTAAAGGGGAGATACACGAAGTTGAAGTAACTACCTTTAGAAGTGAAGAAGAGTATGTAGATGGAAGATGGCCTAGTAATGTTGAGTTTGTTGTTGATATTGATAAGGATTTAGGAAGAAGAGATTTTACATTTAACGCCATGGCAATAGACCTATCTACAGCTGATTTGAGTGGTAACCAAGATGAGCAAGTAGTCGAGATACATGATCCATTTAATGGAATTACTGATCTAAATAGGGAATTAGTAAGAGCTGTTGGAACACCAATAGAGAGGTTTAAGGAGGACGGTTTAAGGGCTTTTAGAGCATGTAGATTAGCTAGTGAATTACAGTTTGATATTGAAGAGGAGACATTTAAGGCAATTAGCCAATCAATACCTGTAGTAGAGATGGTATCAATGGAGAGAATGAGAGATGAGTTTATGAAGCTTCTTCTTTACTCTCCCAAACCTTCTAAGGGAATTAATCTTCTAAAGGATACTGGACTTTTAGCTATCTTCCTACCTGAGCTTCTTGAGGGTATAGGGATGGAGCAGAAAATTAATCATAAATATGATGTATATGAACATTCATTAAGAACCTGTGATGTTGCAGAGGATAGTGTAAAGCTAGTAGCTTTACTCCATGATATAGGTAAAATTCATACAGATAGTGGGGATGGACACTTCTATAATCATGACTCACTAGGTGCAGAGATTGTTGGTAAAATTATGAAGAGACTAAAATTTCCAAATAACGAGATAGAGAGAGCACAAAAATTAGTTAAAAACCATATGTTCTACTATCCACATGTAACAGAGGATATGGATAAAGAGCAGAAAGAAGATATTAAACTACATGAGTGGAGTGATGCTGCTATAAGGAGATTTATAAGAAGGGTAGGGGAAGAAAATATCGAAGACCTATTTAGACTAAGAATAGCAGATGCTACAGCTAACCCATACTCAGAATTCGATTCTACTGAGATTGCTAAATTGCAAGAACATATATCAGAAGTACTTAAGCAAGATATGGCACTTAAAGTATCTGACCTTAAAGTGTCTGGAGATGACTTAGCTCAAATTGGAGTAGATAGAGGACCTCAAATGGGGGAAATATTAAATAAGCTACTGGATATTGTCATAGAAGACCCTCTTAAGAACAAAAAAGAGCTTCTACTGGAAGAGGCTAAAAAGATGATGTAATATATACTAGATAAAATTTAAAACTGCCTATATGAAAATCAAGTTTTGTGGTGCGGCTCGTACAGTAACAGGATCTTGCTACTTAGTAGATACAGGAGAAGTAAGGTTTCTGGTAGATTGTGGCGCTTTTCAAGGATATGATGTAGAAGGGAAAAATAAGGAGCCATTTCCATTTGATCCTGCATCAATAGATTACGTGTTTCTTACTCATGCTCACTATGACCACTGTGGTAGATTGCCTAAACTGGTAAAAGAGGGCTTTCATGGAAGGATAATATCTACTCAACCAACAAGAGATTTATCCAAAATAGTTCTACTTGATTCAGCAAAGTTGCAAAGAGAAGAGTATGAAAGATTTCAAGTTAAAGCTAAAAATGCTAGTAATATAACAGACGCTGTTATCACAGCAAATTCTCCTATGTACTCTGAAACAGACGTAGATGCTACTTTGGAGTTTTTTGAAATATACCCATATGGTAACTCTGTTAAGTTAAAAGATGGAATGGAGTTTAGAATGAGAGATGCAGGTCACATACTAGGTTCTTCTATGATGGAATTTTGGGTTAAAACAGAAGCAGGAAGAAGTAGAAAGCTTGTATTCTCAGGAGATATTGGACAACCAGGAGCTAGAATAATTAAGGACCCTGATTATGTGAGAGATGCTGACTATGTCATTTGTGAATCTACATACGGTAATAGATTGCACAAGAGTAAAGATGAGACAGTATTAGAACTATTATCAATACTTAAACAAGCTCAAGAGGATGGAGGAAATATTTTAATTCCTTCTTTTGCAATTGAAAGAACTCAAGAAATTCTCTATGAGATGAATCTCTTTATCGAAAACAAACTTTTAGAAGGGTTAGAGGTATATCTTGATAGCCCGATGGCTTCAAGAGCAACAGAGGTCTTTAAGATGTATCCCAATTTTTACGATGAAGATGCAAGGAGGTTGTTAGAAAAAGGGGATGACCCATTCGAATTCCCAGGGTTTAAAATTACAGAGTCTAGTGATGAATCAAAGAGGTTGATCAATAAGCATGGAGTAGTAATAATTGCAGGAAGTGGTATGTGTACAGGTGGAAGGATTCTTCATCATTTAAAGAATAATATTGAGAATCCAAAAACACATATTGTGATTGTAGGATATCAGGTAGAAGGAACTTTAGGTCGACAGTTAGTAGAAAATGAACCTACAGTAAGAATATTTGGTAAGGAGTATGAACTGAACGCTAAAGTACATACTTTAGGAGGTTTTTCTGCTCATGCTGATCAAAGAGACTTAAGATACTGGTTAAGAGGTTTTGGGCACTCTCCAAAACAGGTATTCTTAACACATGGTGATAAAGAAATCTCTATTGGCTTTTCCACAAACATTAAAGCTGAGCTTAAATTAGATGTCCAAGTCCCAGAGATGGATGAGGAATTTGAACTAAAATAGTATGAAATATCCAAAAGAAGTTGAACAATTGCATAAAGAGATAAAGGAGATAAAGATACAGGGCGCAACCAATGTTGCTATATCTACATTTAAGGGTATGAAAAGTGCTCTAAGGACAGGTTACAGTAAAAGTGGAAACCTACTTAAAGATATAGTTGATGTAGGTAAATATCTAGCATATGCTCGACCTAATGAACCCTTAGCTCAAAATGGGGTGCTATATGTTGAACATTTCTTTAAGGAAAGAGGAGGACTGAATCTTCCTATACCAGAAAAGAAAGAACTTATCTCAAACCTTTGTGATGAGTATTTACACGACCTTGAATCTAGCAAGCATAGGATAGATGAGTTAAATTCTCCGCAGCTTAAATATATTGACCATATATTAACGCACTGTCACTCTTCAACTGCTGTAAGACTCATTCAGGGTATAGCTAGAGGGGACGATGACTTTACAGCAGTATGTACAGAAACAAGACCAAGATATCAGGGTAGAATTACAGCTAAGGAGCTTCTAAATGCCGGTATAGATACAACCTTGGTAGTAGATAGTGCAGCAGAGTCATTTGTAATTGGAAGAGGTAGCAGACCAGTTTCTGTAGTGTTTATAGGTTGTGACGCAATCACTATGAAAGGATACTGTATAAACAAGATTGGTAGTTGGGGAATTGCTATGGCAGCTTACCAAAGTAGTAAGCCCATATACGTTGTAGCTTCACTATTAAAGGTTGATCATGATACAGCTCATCAGGATATAAGAATAGAGATTAGGGAGGATAAAGAGCTTTGGGAGGATGCTCCAAAAGGTTTGGAGATGTATAACCCTGCTTTTGAAGTTGTAGATGCTGGTCTTATAACAGGG
>WOZL01000081.1:0-3235 GCA_011620305.1 Candidatus Dojkabacteria bacterium
CTATGAATGCTTTCAGACTTCTGTCAGATGGAGTTTCACTAGCTGTATCATCAAACTCTTGGTTCTTTCTCCAACATTCATAAGGTACATTAATTTTAGCAGATACTTTATATATCCCCCTACCATCTATTTCTACCCAAGCAGGAAAGCTTAAAGTTAACTCACAATTATACCCACTATCTGGGTACATCTGTGTATCAACTATTTTCTTGTATGCAGTATTAGTATTCTCAAATATCCCACTTAGATCAAGCTCTACATTCTCAATATCTATACATCTACCATCTGAGATAATGTTGCCTTCTTCATCATACTCTACCTTATTACACTGCTCCCAATCAGAACCACTAAACACAGCCGTTACTCTTTTTAAGATAGAGTACCCTTCATCTATACAACCTACTCCCTGTGGCGTTACAGATATTGAATCTTCATCTTTACACATTAGCACTGGCAAATTAGCCTCTATATTTCCACTATGACCTGGTGGTAATGTTCTGTTGTTTACTACCTCTCCAATCTTCTCTGACTTATCTGGATTCGTACTACATGTTGCACATTCCTGAGTGTTACTTGGTACATACTCCTCTACTACAACTTCTGATTCCTGACTTGGCTCATCTAATTCAGAGAAAGATACCTGACCTACAGTAGCCCATGTCTCATATTCTACTGAATCTACTTTTGCAGTCGTAGGAGCTCTCATAACATCTTCATGCTTATCTGTAAACATACTACTTGCTGCAGGCAAGATATAGTTGTCATTACTAATCGAGATATTTGTACTTCCTATATCCGTACCTGAAAGAACACCTAAAGGTATTGTTATTTTACTTATCTTCAAAGAGAGGTCTTTACTGTAAACAACAGTACCATTTTTTCTCCCTCCATTACTTTCGCTAAAGTTCACATCTACTGTTCCACCCCCTTCACAGTTTTGAGTGTCTTCATATACCACTACAGGAGAACCACATACACCATCTGAATTATTCACAGCCTTAACTTCTTCCTCTCTTAGTTTTGGTTGCAGTGTATCATTGTATTGATTAACTGCAGAGTTTAAGGAGTATGCTTTAACAAACAGTTTTTTAGATATGAAAACTGAGAAAGAAGCAAACAGTACTAGCAGTATTAAAAATTGTTTTGGTTGTAATCGTTTCGTTTCCAAGTTAGTAAATATTAGTTTAACAAGCAATTATACTATACTAACGATATCATTTCATCATCTGTCAAAATTGAATATCAATTTTCTACCTTGTACAAAAGCCTGAGACCTTTCTCGATATCTCTTGGAAACATGCACTCCCAGTATTTTTGCATAGAGCAGCATCAATTTTTTCTTGAGGAGAACAAAAGTTTGTAGGAAGTTCTGTTGCCCTTATACAACCACCTGCAGTATCAAAGACATAGCCTCCTGCATTATTTGAAAGATAGTCAGCACCCCATTCAGACATGTATAGGGAGCAACCACCCTGTAATCTATGTATTAGCTCGTGTACAAACAGATTATGTACATAGCTTGGACTTGAAACACTTAGCTTATCTCCCTTACAGTGTATCCCACTAGAAGTACTTACACACCAAGCCCAATCAGACAACCACTCATACCAGTAATCTCCTGGATATACTACATCTAAAGGTACCGTTACCTTACCGTAATTTGAACCAACATAGTCTTGAGCTTGTTTATATATTGCTTGTAAAGACGCAGCAGCTTCAGGATCAAAGGGAATATCAGGAGCATCTGTATCTCCATCCCAATCTTGATCTGGATTGAAGGGGTCTTCATATATACCGTCATTGTTGCCAGAATAGTCTGAATTACCGTAACTAGTAAATGAACTGTCATAGTATATCTCTCCTGGAATTTCTCTAGAGTATGCATCTATTTTAGATTGTTTCTTCCCACTTCCAATTCCACCAATTATAAGAACAAACAGACCAAAAACCCCAAAGAAAGCAAAAATGAAGACTTTAATAGACACCTTTGTAACTTTCTCCAAAACCTTAGAAGCCGCAGCACTTATAGCTAAGCCTAAAGGCCCAGCAACAGCGGAACCTGCTAAACCTAAGGCCCCAACCACTGCACTAGATATAGCTCCACTTAACGCTTTACCTCCTACTCCTGCTCCCCAAGCATTAAGTAATGCTTGAGCACCCTCGTTACCTGAGAACATTTTAAGCTTAGATAGAAAACCTACAACCCTATCTCTAACTCCCTGTTGTATTTTACCAACAGTATTATCTTGCAATTGGTTCAACAATCTCTTTGGTGTATTGAAGAATTTTGCTAAATTCCCATACCTTGCAAATCTAGCTGCTAATTGCTCAGCCTTTAACAGCTTTTTACCTAACTCACTATCTTTATTGCCTAGAAACTTTCCAATTCTTCCCATTAATTTCCCATACACAGCATATTCTGAAGAAGCTAAGAGCTTTGCCTGACCCTCAGCATCGAGCTTTTTAAACTTCTTATAAAAACTCCAGAACTTTGGATCTTTTAGATGAACAAAATCCCCTGCAGAAACACCCCACATTTTCTGAAGTTCTTCCTGTATTTGATCAGCCCTCCATGCAAAAAACTCTCCATTGGTCAAAGATTTCATCATATTAACTGGATTCATATAGTATAGATTAACCATTGCATTGTTGTAATTTTGCATCAATCTACTTTTCTCTGAGCCATCCTCTTTCTCATTATCAGCCTTCATAAATTTGATGCTTACTCCATTAAGTTCTATATCACCTTCTTTAGATGGACAACCACCATAGCCCTTTTTGGGGTCATAGAAATCACCATTTAACAAAGCTTCTAAAGAACCAGCACTAAGAGTATTCTTAATACCATAATATGTTCCTTCTGCTTTACCTACTCCAGACCAAAATTTCATCCTTTGTAAGGATCGATTAGCAGAGTTAATATCTCTCATCTGTTTTCTAATTTCTCTAATCGCTTCACTTCTCTCTGCAGAAGAAAGTTGGCTGTAATCTATTTTTCTTCCATTGATAGTAATTACATCCCCCTTAGCTATTGCCTGCCTCTGTTCATTTAACTCCTCTTTTCTCTCTTTAATCTGTCTATCTATTTTCCCAGTTTGCTGATATTTATTCCAAAGCCTAACCATATTACTTGCTTCTTGGGCTTTGGAATACTCATTAAATTCTTCCTTGCTTAAGTCTTCAACATTGCGACCAGCAAGTAGCTCCTCTTGATACGCTCTCATCTCTTTCTCCA
>WOZL01000081.1:3335-9204 GCA_011620305.1 Candidatus Dojkabacteria bacterium
GCTTGTGCCACCCATACTTTATCTGTCTGCTGTTTAGACTGCTTTGAAGCTTGACCAACGGCTCTTTCCATTATAGATTTCATCTCTTTGCTATAGTTATCAAACAATCCCATTTTCTTAGCATATGTACTACCAGCTAACATTTTCATTTGCTCTCCACCCCATTGAAGCCTCTCCATTTTGGCTAGATTTTTTCTGCTTTCGAAACGCTTATCTACAAATTCATCAGGATTCTGTAAAAAGGCTGGAATATCACTAGCCTTCAATTTCACATTACCAATCCTATCATCAAAAGTCTGAATCTTTGTCTCAGGATCTACTAACCCCTGAATCGTTTTAAGCATTTCATCTCCTACAAAAGTACCAGGCATAGCTAATGCATCTACTAATGCACTAACATATTCTGACTGAGCCTGAAGCTCACTAGTTTCAGGAGGCCTAACAGGAGTTCTTTTTTCTGGAGGCAACTCAGATTGCTCAAGGACAAATCCTAAGATATCAGAAACTGAAGAAATTGTTTTCTCTTTACCTTGTTGAGCCATATTTTATCTATTTACCTAATAAGCTACCTACTAAAGGAATACCACTTAATGCCCTCTTAGCTTGCTCTGCTGCATTACCTGCTTCTTTGGATGTTGTTGGAGGGATAATTGTCTTTGCATACTGATCTGCTTTCGATGCAAGAAAGAGAACCATTATTTGAAGTACTAAAAGTAGTAGAGAGTTTAGAACATTACCACTAGTTAAAATATTCTTATCTCCACTAATTGTAACCATATCATCTGAGAGCGTTAGTTTTTGAGGTCCAGGTATTGTTAAGTTACCTCCACTTATTGCATATATAGCGGCTGGGAGATTAAGTATTGCAAATACAATTGGATATACTAGTACATTCCTAAGTATACTCTTAGCCCAATTTATAAAACCTGCATTTTTCCCTGGTATTGCTGAAATAGCGATTTGGATTGGTCCTGTGATAACGTTAAATAGAATACCTATATATGCCTTAGTGAGTGTAATAAATACTTTGAAAACGCCTACGGTGGCGACACCGAATACTGCTAAAGCAAGAATTAGAAGCGGTAGACCAACAGTAGCAATACCACCAGCTATAGCTGATGAACTAAATATAAGTCCTGCTATAGAAGCTCCCAATCCTGCCCCACTAAATATCCCTAAGAGTCCCTTTTTACCTACACCAGCATCTCCCCCGTTAAAGCTAACAAGGTCACTTAAACCTCCTGGTAAAAATGCTTTAAACAGATCACCTAAACTTCCAAGCTTTACTGTTTCTTCATAACCTATCCCACTACTTATAAACAGATCATCTAGAATAACCATAATTAAACCACCCAAATCTATTAATAATCCAGCTATTGCGAAACTAAATGTAACACCTATTAAAGCTATTACAACGTTTGGCAAACTGTTGCCTAAAGTTACTAAAGTCTGACCACCAAGCTTACTCCTAAACATGATCATAAAACCAACGACAATCATGATTAATATGAAAAAGATATACGCTACATTTCTAGAGATAGACCATAGGCTAGCAATACCTGTATCCTCCAATGTCTTATACCCCGAAGGTGCTGTATCCTGAGCATATACAGATTGATTGGTTTGATATCCTGGCACCCATTCTTCAGCTAAATGTGCATATACATTCACTGTAGGCTGATTTTCATAGAGAGCCATAACTCCATCCTCAGCTAAGCCAAGAACTCCCCGTTTCATATCTGGCGATATTTTTTGAGAGTTAACAATCTCCTCGTAGTTATCTGAGATTGTAGGATCTAGCCATAATAGAGCATTGTTAATGGCTGTTGTAGTTGTAACAGCATTAGAACGTGCAGAGTTATACTCATCCTCATCAGCATTCTGTCCTAAGTTTGCGACACCAACAGCACTATCATAAGCAGTATCTAATGGAATACCATCTTGTGCATATATGTTGTTTGTTGCAAAAAAGAATACAATAGCTACTACTGTAAGAAACAGATTTTTATGTAGTTTTTTCATTTAAGTAAAAATAATATTAAATATTACATATCGTAAACATCATCACTTCGATTTTCAGCTTCTCTAACATGAAAATCTAAGTAGTCGCGTTTGCTAGGATAAGGCTCTCCAGGAATATTATCATTAGATTGAAACTCTAACTCTTGGGCAATATAGTCAACATCCCAAGCACATTTTACATCTTCTTCTTTACCACCAACATAAACTACACAATCTGTTAAAGCATAAACCTTATTACTACCTCCTCCACTAGGCTTATCGAATTGACCATTTCTTAAATCATTGTACTCAGTAACACATTTGCCATCCACTACATCAGTGCAATCCTGTTTAGCACCCCATGGGGATTCCATTATTATTACCAAGCTTGCTGTACTTACACATTCATCTTCTGGATTTACTTCCTCTCCCTCTTCAGATGGTGTACACGCTGCTTCATCTTCTGGAGTGAATAATTCCTTAAAGAAATTTACTATAACCTCTATTACCGATGGAGTACAACCCACTGCCTTCGTACCTTGGATTTCCATATCAAGAAATGTAGTATTACTAGAACAGTCATTAATAATTTCGGTTTCTTCTTCCTGTTCTAATTTTTTATAATACCCTGGATAGTTTATAGAGTGTGCAATAATATTGGAATTAGTAAGATAAGTTTGTGGAGTAGGATTAGCATAGTTTCTACAATCTGCACCACAACTATTCTTATGATACTCAGATACCGTAAAATTGTTACTATTCTCACCCTGAACCTCTGCATCCCCAGTTACCCCTAAACTGTATTCCATTCCAAAGGCCTGTGTTCTACTCTCTTTAGCAAATTCTAATAGCTCTCTACCCTGTTCATCACCTGGTGCTAAATTACCCTCAACTACCTCAACATTAATCATTTCACCAGCTGGTCTTAAAGTCCAATGGTCTTCTTTCTCTTCTTCATCTATATATATCTGTCTTACAGAGCTATCCATGGGAAAGGAGCCACTAATTAATGGAGGCACATCAACTTTTCTTAACTCTATTTCAGAACTTCTACTTATCAAACGGCCATCTCTTTGACCTCCACTTAAATCTTCTTCAATATCTCCCACCTCTCTTGAGCATATCTTCTCAGAGGAGTATACAAACTTCCCCTCCCTACAACTATTATTTCCTACACCTAAAACTTCACTTTCTTCTAAAACAGTTTCAGGATACACCTCTTTAACAGGGTTTAACTTTTCATCAACTTCAAAATATATAGGACCAGAATTATTATTGCTCTCATTTGTTGATATCTCTTCAGTTACATCTTGTTGCACTTGGGAAGTAACAGTATATTCACCTCTCTCTAATTTAGCAGAAGCAAAGCCTCTCAACTTAAATGAGATAAATACAGTAAAAAGAATTATCATACTAAAAAGAAATATGGTTTTCTTTCTATGGGCAGATTCGTTCATAGTAAAGTATATATATATTAGTGAAACTGTTCAACAACTAATTAACTAATATACCATAGTCATCTAAAAGAGGAATTTTTACAAACTTCCCACCTGCACTTAGTTCGGTTGTAAGTAGAATATCATCAGAAGAGGCTTGACCATAGGTCATCTTAATCTCTGTGGTATTACTTAAATACAACGGTTTAATA
Organism: Candidatus Dojkabacteria bacterium; assembly: GCA_011620305.1. Taxonomy (GTDB): domain Bacteria; phylum Patescibacteriota; class Dojkabacteria; order SC72; family SC72; genus WOZL01. The sequence continues at coordinate 6,985 of WOZL01000081.1, forward strand.
TATACAGTATCCTCATCACTCTTATCAAAATATCCTCCCTCTTCATCCCTTGCACCTCCAGTTGTTAATATCCAATTCCCATTACTATCTGGAAGTGTAGATATTGTATTACTTAAACCAGATGATCCTACACCATCATTATCTTCAAACCAAGCAGTTACTACAACAGATTCTGGATACTGCGCAGTAACTGTACCAGATAGTGTTTCAAATTCTGGGGGGGTTGATTGAGTGGCGTATGTTGTAACATCATATTGAGAGTTGTATGCCTCGTCTCCTGAGTACACTTTAAAGTAGTATTGAGTTTCTGACTGTAACTGTGTCACCTCTATACTGTGAAGATAGTACTGGCCTTGTGATGCTATACCATCTCTTTCATCACGACCTCTTTCGCTTAAATCAGTAGCAGAAGTACCGTACATAATATGGCCTGTTTCTTTATCCTGTGAGTACCATAGGACAGTAAAAGTTGTATCAGTAAGATTGGTAATTTGAACTGTTTCATCTCCATACTTTTCTGGAGAGATTGCTGTGTCTCCATCTCCAGAAACAAGATTTCCCCATGTTAAATCTGATCGAAGCTCATACTCTCTACCTATTTCTTCATCCACATCCTCATCTACTTCATCCCCTGGCCCACCAATGGCAGGTGGAGTATATGGCTCTTCATCTACAGGTTCTGGGGTATCAGCTTGAGCAATTAATCTAGATTCGTTACTGAAATATGATACATATCCAGTACCTGTTGGATTTAGACTTTCAGTTAAAATACTGTCAGAGTTAAATATCTCTCCGTATTCTCCCTCTACTATACCTCCATCGTTTACACCTGAGACTGCAGCTACTACAAGAGAGTTTGAAGGTGATACCTGATATACACTCTTATCAGAGACTTTTTTCATAACAGAGAGATCTACCAACCACGTTCCACTACTGTTTAGGATTGTAACTGCTGGATATACACTTTTATCTTTAGTAGTCACATATACCAACACATCGTCTCCCCAATTACCTTCCACCTCTCCGCTTGCTGCTACAGGTGTGGGTTGTTCTACAGCTACATTAGGTGTAGTGAATGTATATCCATCGGTATCTTCTCCTTCATAAGTGCCTTCTCCAGATATTATTTTAAATTCATATGTAGTACTTGGTTCTAAGTATTCAAATTCAACATAGTGGGTATATCTTCTTTCGTTTCCTCTTTTATCAATGGCTGTGGTTGTTTCTACTCCATTTTCTAGAAGCACTACAGACCCTGAGACTTTGGTATCGGTTGTCCATGTAATTACAACTGATTCTTGTGCTAAATTCCCTATGATTACGTTTTGTGGTTGAGCTTCTGCTCCTGCAGATGTAAACCACTGTATTGCTTTATATCCTGCAAATATTGTTAAAGGAATGCCTATTAGAAGTATTATTACAGTTCTGAGTTGTTTCTTTTGGTATGGGGTTATATACATTAGTCTATATTACCTTGTATCAAGGGTTTAGACAAATGATTATTTCTTCAAACCACTGATAAAGGCTGATACTGTTGCTAATGCTTGTGCTATGCCTCTAACAGGAGTAATTACTGTTTTATTTACCTCATATACTGTTGCTTTTGTAACAGATACCATTGATTCTACATCTTTGAGTATTCCGTTAGCTTTAGTTATTGTTACCTCTGCTTCTTTAAGTATCCTAGAGGAGCTTCTTACTACCTCTCTGGAATCTTTTATTATCATACCTAATTGGTAGAGTATGAATGTAAAGAATCCTACAGGTACTGCTATTATTATCATCCAATATATTGATGGTATTGTTTCGAACATATTATTAATGTCTTAATTTAATCTATTTAAGGATATCAAAAATCCTTAGTTATTACCACCTAACTGTGGTTGCCAATTACCACTTCCGTCTGTTATTCGTACAAAGTATGATTCTAATTTATTAAGTGGGTAATCAAATCCATACTCCTTTCCATCTACTAATTGAAAGCCTTCATAAAGCTGTTTAGACTTAGCCCATTGTGTTACATTTATAGCTCTGAAATCATCATTGTTAATGTCTTCTATGAGACTTTTAGCTGTATATGATTTTACATTAGTACCATATAGTCCTATTAGATTCCACCCAGTATTTAAGCTTATTGGTGTACTGTCTTCTTCTGATTCAAATTGGACTGGTCGACCTGGAATTGTAATATTTACATCATTTTTAGCTTTAAATACATAA
>WOZL01000073.1 GCA_011620305.1 Candidatus Dojkabacteria bacterium
GGAATTAGGTATAGTTTTAACTACCTTTGTTTTTAACTTGGGTGCTTTCATTCTTGCAATTCTTCAGATTACTAACTTGCTAGAAAAACTTTTTTTAGCGCTATAACTATAAATCAACTTTTTAATTTAGTAGAGCCCCAAGGCGAGAGCGAATCTTTAATTAATGTGGACCATCCATGGTCACCCTTAATATCGCTCTCCTTTGTAAAAAACTTCTGGGGTCAGACCCCATAGCTAAAAAGCTAATAAATAACAACAAAAAACTTCAATTTAATTGTATTTATAATATCTTTAATGGGGTCAGGCCTCATATAAATGGAAATTTCCTTAAATACAATGTAAAATAGCTTATATATGAAGCTATACAACACCCTAGAGAAAAAAGTAGTACCGATTAAACCCTTTAAAGAAGGTAAAATCAGTATGTATAACTGTGGACCTACAGTATATTTCAGAATGCATATTGGAAATATACGTGCCTATGTAGACTGGGATATTTTACATAGGTCTTTAACATATGTTGGGTATGAAGTAGAAAGAATAATGAACTTAACAGATGTAGGACACATGTCTGCTGATGAAGACTTTGGAGAGGATAAGGTAGAAAAACAAGCTGAGGAAGAGGGGAAAGACCCACTAGATATAGCGAACTATTATATTAGAACAGTATTAGATGACTTCTCTAAATTAAACATACTTTCACCAAAAGGAAATAAAATAAACCCTAATATGCCATTAGACAAATTAGAAGAAGAGGGATGGACAAGAGCTACAGAGTATATAGACGAAATGATAGAGATGGTAAAAAAGATGGAGAAAAATGGGTACACATACGAAACTACACAAGCTGTATACTTCGATGTGACTAAGATAGATAACTACAATATATTTACTAATCAATCCTTGGAAGAAAAATTGGAAGGTGTAAGAGAAGAGGTAGGAATAGACCCTGAGAAAAGACACCCTGCCGATTTTGTTCTATGGATGAAAAGAGTAGGTAAATACAAAAATCACATTATGCACTGGAACTCACCGTGGGGAGACGGATTCCCTGGATGGCATATAGAGTGTTCTGCAATGTCTACATCGGTACTAGGAGAGTATTTCGATATCCATACAGGGGGTATAGATCATATATCTGTACATCACCCAAATGAAAGAGCCCAAAACATAGGGGCTTTCGGACATCCTTCGGTCAAATACTGGATACACAATGATTTCTTAACAGGTATAGAAGATACTAAAATATCAAAAAGTGAAGGAACTGGAGTAAGTTTACCAGATGCTCTATCTTTAGGATTTGATCCTATGGATGTAAGATACCTATTTGCTTCTGTAAATTACAGAGTACAACTTAAATATACAAAAGAGTCACTAGAAGGTGCTAGAAATGCAAGACTTTCTCTAATATCCAAACTAAGAGCCATATATAACTCTGCTAGTGGAGTAGAAAGTGAGATACTAGAAGAGTACAAAGAGAGATTTGTCAATGAACTAGAAAACAACTTAAATGTATCAGGTGCGTTGGCTGTAATCTCTGAATTACTTAAATCAAAAGAGAAATCAGCTAATATATTAGCTACTGTATATGATTTTGATAGGGTTCTTGGTTTAAATCTTAAGCGAGAAGTAGAACAAAAAGATATGGATATCCCAGAAGTTGTATTAAAGCTCGCTAATGAGCGTGTAGAGGCTAGAAAAGCTAAAAATTATGATATGGCTGATAAGAAGAGAGAGGAGATAGAGATTAAGGGATACAGGATGATTGATACTCCAGATGGATTTACTATAGAGGAGATATAGATGTCACAAAATACTGTCAGTTTAAAACTGGATGAAGAGCAGACTAAAAACTTCGGAGAAATGATGGAGACTTTAGGTTGGATACCTAAAAAGATTAAGAATGATTATGTAGAATACGCTTTTACTTCTCATAACGGTTCAGTCGCAACTCTGTACAGTAGTGGTAAATTAGTAATACAGGGTAAAGAGAATTTTACCCCTGTTATCTCTCATATTAAGGCTAATAGGGGGAAGAGTCCTGCTATACAACCACATATAGGGGTAGATGAAGTAGGTAAGGGAGATTACTTTGGCCCAATGGTTGTAGTAGCTTGCTATGTTAACAATGAATTTGCAGATAAATTGTCTCATTTAGGTTTTGATGATTCTAAAAGATTTTCTGATAGGAAAATTAAAGAGCTCTACAATCATGTAAAGGATTATAAATATTACTATCCAAGTATTCTTCATCCTGCAGAGTATAATGATAAGGTTAATAAGGATGGTAATGTGTCTATAGTACTGGCGAAAGAGCATAGTAAGTGTATAGAAAATGCTTTGATAGATTTAAAGAAGAATGGCGTGCCTTGTGAGAGTGTAGTAATAGATCAGTTCTCATCTAGAAAGAGTAGGGTATTAGATGAGTTAGGAGATTTAGGAAAAGAGGTTAAGTTTACGCAGTTTCATAGAGGAGAGTCTGATATTGCTGTAGCTGCTGCATCTATAATAGCTAGAGGTATTTTTTTGGAAGAGTTTGAAAAGATGGATAAGGAGTATGATTTTCATTTTCCTAAGGGTGCTTCTAATGTAGTTGACTCTGCTATATCTTTTGTACAAAAGTATGGTAAGGGAGAGTTAAGAAATGTTGCTAAGATTGGATTTAAAACTACTCAGCGTATTCTGGCTCTGGTTTAGTATCGTTACCCCTGACTGATCTAATAAGTAGAATTATCACTGTGATTGTTGCGAGTATATAAAGTAACTCATTTCTGTAACTTGGGATTTTTACTTGTGTGTTAATAACGGTATTGTCTAATCCGTTACTTAACTTTAGGTATGCTGTTTTCCCAAATATTATATCCTCTAAATACCATTTGTCTATTTTATACTCTAGTTCAATACTGTCTTTAGGATATACCCTTATTCTATCCATATTAACTTTAATATATTGTGGTTCTTTGTCTTGTCCATTTTTTACAATCTGTAACTCTCCTTTAGGTATTAGGGTGTATTGAGAGTTGTTAAATATCAAAATTTTAACCCTTGCAGGTTTGTAAAAAGGTATGCCTCTACTAGTAACCTGCATCTCTACAGTATAGTCATCAGTAATTTGATCCTGATTACTACTATTAGTTAAATTTATTTTAACTATGTGAGATAGCGCTCCAGATGCTCCAATTTTGTTTTGTTCTTCATCAGATCGAGGTGTGTGCTCAAATGCTATTAGGTTGTAGTATGTCCCAGGTTCTAAGGACTTAAGGCCAGTTATTTGAAAAGGGATATCCTTTTTACCATTTGCAGGTATTGTAATATAGTCGGAGTCAATAATTACAAACTCTTCAAAAGGTTCTAAATCTAATACTATCTCTGTTTTAGGATAGTATTTGTATAGCTTGGGTGTAAGATATATTTCATACTCTTTGTCATTGTGGAGGGTTACTGAGTGTTTGCTAATATCTCCAACATTTATAGTTACTTCTGTAGAGTGGGGGGATATACTTTCAGCAGATACTTTTGTAGTTAGAAAGAGGCTACCTAGGACGGTGATAATTGCTATTAATAGTATTCTTTTTTTTCTTTCTTGTAAGTTTGAGTACAACATACGTTACAATTATTACAGTTAGTATAAGTATTATCAACTTCCATGGAATAATCCAGAATGTAGTAGCTGCTTTTAGGATGGCAAATCCTGGGTTATGTCTCCTATACAATATTATAGTTTCTGCAGTAATTGGTCCAATAGCTATCTTTCCATCTTCTATATATTTATCTAAATCCCAATTAGATTCATAAGTACCTGTGTTTCCGCGCAAAATACTTTGAGTATTTGCATTAAACTTTATCCTACCAACTTCTTGCTTAAATATATTTTTTAATACAATGTCTCCTTGTGGTGTTATATGTGTATCTCCTAGATTTTGGATTCGGGTAATAAGAGTTGTGAAGTTAGGTTTTTCATACATTTTTTCTTTAGAATAGAAATCTAGAATTTCAGCACTTTCAGCGTACTCATCTCCAATTGTAATAAGTATTGGTACACCTGAGCCTAATATACTGTAAGCAGCGGTTTCATCTCTACCGACAGTTTCTTGAGAGGTAAAGTATATTTCTGCATTATAATCTCCAGGAGCTAATTCTTCTGGTACGGTTATAGTATAGTCAATAGTAAAATTTCTATTAGGTATTAATTCTATCGAATCCATTTCAACTTCTACCCAATCAGCAGCAGAGTAGGGGTTTTTAGCATCTTCTTCTTTTGAGAGAAATATTGCAGATCCTGGTTGGTTTTCAATCTGTCTAAAACTACTTACCTTTATATAGTACGTTGTAGTCGTTGTTGAAAGATTCCAAACTGTAAAATTATCATTATATACCTGCCCTGGTTCTAACTGTAATTTCTCATGTGTTGGTGCTGTCCCTATAGATAGAGATTGAGCATAAGTGCTTTTAAGGAAAAGAAAACTAAGAAAAAATGCAGATATTAGTAGCGAGTAAAACAGTTTTTTCATAATGTAGTATTATACACTTTTTAAATGTTGACTAGTAGTAACCACCACAGATAAACGTAACATACTCTTTATATGAACCTGGTTGTGTAGTAGAGTTTGCTCTGACTCCATATGTAATGTTAGAAGCGGCAGCATCTGTTTGTGATCCTATCTGATAGAGTAGTAGTTGTGCTCCATCTGGTCCTGCATCTAATGCTCCAAATACACCTGGAGTTGCATCACTAAAATCAGTAGACACAACAGCTGAGCCTAAGTCAGGTACTGAAGCTACCATTCCGAAAGCTTTAGTATTAGGGACTCGTAAATCTAACGTAGTATTTCCAGTTGAAGGTATTGTATCTATTGTTGCAGTTGATTTATACAGTCCGGCGTCTGCGGCATATCCTGCACTATCACCATTCCCATCACCATACACTGACCAGTAATAGCCTGCGGCAGAGCCTGATGTAGATGTTGAGATTGTGTGTGTTCCTGTTACATATGAACCACCTTGATACAGGTTACCTAAACTTACTGAGACTGGGTTAATTGTACAACTAACTGTGGGGACCTCAAGTACTGTAGCTGTTATTTCAACTGTGTCGTCAGCGACCAAATCTATTCCAAAAGACTTAGTATCTAACTGAGGAACCGAGTCATTTTTAACAGTTAAGTTGATAACATGAGTTCCAATTGTACTTGCAGTACCAAGTATAGCGGTTGGAAGAGATGCAGCTTGCTCAATTTTTACACCGTATGTATTTGTGGATGATAATGATGTAGCACCATTTATATATATCTTATCAGCAGAGCCTACTCCAGCACCTTGTACACATCTACCAGTTAATGTTCCTGGTAGTGCTGCGTCGATGAAGTATGGCTCATTAGTATTATCAGCAGGTGTACTAGTTACTCCTGTGACGACAAGGTCAGTGCCAGCGGTTCTACACCAAAGGCCATCATCTCCATCTGGGAATTCTAAAATAATACCATCCGTTTCTGGTGTGAAAGTGGTACTAGTTTGTAAAGCTATATATATCTCAACTCCAGAAGGGACATTTACTTGAATTCTACTTAGTAAGAAATACATCGTAGCCAAAGTTCCCGCATCCGATTTTTGTGTAGGAAAGAGTAGCAATGATAATACAACTAGTGGAATAAGTATAAGATATCCTAGTCGTTTAATAAATCTTTTCATTTAGGTTGAGCAGTTTAATAATTTATAGTTTTATATATCTTAAAGCTGTGTATTTGTTCATTACAATATATTATATTATCCATGAATTTACAATGGTGTCAAGTGATTTCAATATCTTGGTACAAGAATAAAAGTTATTGACTCTTCGTAGTCAGTTGCCCCCTGTTTATCACTAGCAGCCCTAGCCATTACATAAAGTGCCATTCTTCCTGATACAGTAGGACCATTTGAGTCATACACTTTATTCCAATCTGTATCTACTATACCTACATTACTAGCTGAACCACTGTAATTTGTTTCTGCAGTAATTGTTCCTAAACCAGTACCTGTTGCGTAATCTATATAGTAATTTTGTAAACCAAATCCTTCAGACAGGGCATCTAAATTCCCATTTACTGAATTAATCTGAGCAGAGAGGGTAGAGCTGTATAATCCTCCATTTTGGCCTCTTTGTACGATAGCAAATCCACCAGATCCGTTAGTTTCTGCGTCCATCCATACAAGATTGTCAGCAATTACAGTACCCGCACCAGCTAGTAGTATATTGTCTCCAGTGAATGTAATGTTAAAAGGTGGGTCTGTTTCTACTGTATATCCTAAGTTATCCACGATATCTATATCGAAGCTAGATGATGCTCCTCCAGTAGTAGCAGATGCAGGTGGTCCTTCTTCGGTTTGGGTGAAGTCTCCGTGTAATGCAATGATTCTAATTGAGTATTCTGTTCCTTCTTGTAGTCCTAATATATTAAAGGTGTCTGCTTCCCATGTAGTTTTAGTTCTAAAGTCGTTTAGGGTTAAATCATTTTTAGGCTCATTGGTTGAACCGTCTATATATCTAGTATCAGATACAAAATTATCAGTAGATATTTCTACTGCGTAGAGAGTGTCGGAGGGGTTGATATAGCTTTGGTTTGCTAGATACAAGTCGTTTACCTCAGTTGAATCTAAAACAGTATTAAATATTATAACCTCATCAATAATACCTCCAAAAGACTGTGCAGCGGTTAAACCTCCACCAATAGAATCTTGTTCTTGTCCTAACATCAGGGTTCCTCCTGTAGTTATGGAAGTTCCTGTTGATAGTGTACCAGTGTATTCTAATGACCCATCTAGATACAATTTTGTTTCTCCATTAGAGCTTTGCCATGTTACAACTAGGTGGTGCCATTGGTTATCATTAACGGAAACACCAGTAGAAACCGTTGAACCTCTATATATTGCGACATTGCTACTATTAAAGATCAGCCAATCGTTATTATGTCCGGTGGAGGCATATGAAATCATCCCATCTCCATTAGTATCAGAGGTCTTGACCCAGAAGGATGTAGTAATTGCGGTGGTTGGGAAAGTAGCAAATGAGCTCTTCTCAACATAGTCGACTATGCTGTTACCAGGAAAACTACGAGCATTATTTGAATAACCATCAACAATTGTTGTTCCGGTAACTGTACCATCATTACTATTTTTTACATCATCAACAGTAGTTCCACTTTCCTCATCCATAGGCCAATAACTTACTAAACCAGATTGTGAAGTATCATATTGGTATGGAGAATCTCCTATCTCAAACCTAGCCCTATCATAACAACCACTACTCCCACATAATGCAACCATACCTCCTTCCGTTAATTCAGTAGGACCTGTTGTACAGTTACTATACCCATCAGTATTTGTTTCAAAACAGCTAACTGTAGGTACTGCAGGTCTAAAAGCATCTGCAGGATCGCCATATAGTTTGTAGTTGGTTGAGTAAAGAGATGGATCTACTACAGCATCATTAACTGTCATAAGAGTAGAGAAGTTATTACTTTCTGCTGTACCACCTCCCTGAGTAGTTACATCTAATATTTTGTAATTAGTGGAATCTAACTCTTCTGCTAAGGTAGAAAATACAGGAAAAAGTATTGTAAATATACATATCCAAATTGTAATTAAGGCAGTTTTGCTATTCATATACAATCTATTGTACTATTTTTCTTTTAAACTAGGTATGTAATATTTCCTAAGTACCTCTACGGTAGTTAGAAGGAGTATGAAAATGACGGGTCCATATATTAATCCCCAAATACCCCAGAGGGATAGACCACCAAAGATTGCAATAAAGCTAACAAAAAGTGGCATACGGACATCTTTAGGTATAAGGTTGGCTCTAAGTACTCCATCTATTTCTCCGATAACTAGAAGTTGGTATATTGCTAAAACTACACCTTTCCATACTTGTCCAGTAAGGATATATATTAATGCAATAGGGAAGGTAACCAGACCTGTACCGAGTAGTGGGATAAAGGAGAATATTGATACTAACAGTATTACCAAAAATATATAGGGAGTACCTAGAATATAAAGGATAAAGCCAGCGACTAAACCTTGTACCATAGCAACTACGAGTAAACCTCCTGCCATAGCCTTAGCAGTATCTAATGTCCTATCTAGATAGAGAGTAGTAATTTCCTCATCTAATGGAAGTATGTTCTTTATAGAGTAAACATTTTTATTAAAGTGAGGTACTATTGTATAGATTAATCCATAGAAAATAATTAGGTTAAAGATTGCATCTACAGAGAATGAGCTAATTGAGGAGACTGTCGCAAGTAGGTTATTTACTATCGAAGAAACACTATTTCTTAGATTAGAAAGTATCTCTGTAAGTGTGAATTCTATAGGGATATTAAATCTATCCATCTGACTATTTATCCATACAATGGCATCTTGTAAATAATCAATGGAAGATGTGTTTTCTACTCTGAGGTTATTTACTTGTTCTAGTACTAGTGAGGCCACATTAATTACTGTAATTACTAGTATGACTCCAAGTATCATTGTTAGTAGTACTATGAGTAAAGTAGAGATTATACTTGCACTTATTTTTTTAGTTTTTACTTTTTTAGTGAGGAATTTATATACTGGTTGGAGTATATATGACACTATTACTGCCAATATTATTGTATTTAGATACGGTCTTGCTACTAATATAGCTAGTATTATTAATAGTAGTGCGAGGATCCCAAATAGGAGTTTAGAGTACTTTTTCTCAAAATATTTCTTTGCCATAGAATATTCTCTTAATTTTAAATGATAGATTATACAATATATATAGTATATATTTAGTAGTATGAAATGGAAAGGGGAGTAGTGATAAGGTATAATAATGGGC
>WOZL01000048.1 GCA_011620305.1 Candidatus Dojkabacteria bacterium
ACCTTACTAAGTAAAGAGTTGGATTTGAATAACAAGGAGCTTAAGGCTAGGTTAAATAAGCTATCTAACAAAGCTACTAAACTAGGAAATGAATTACAATTCTTTGAGATAAAACTCTCGAAGATCTCTAAAGAGAAACAAAATGAATTTGTTAATTCTAAAGAGCTTAAAGAGTACAAACACTATTTAGAAATGCTCTTTGCTAATGCCAAATATATACTAAGTGATAACGAGGAGAAGGTTTTTAGTTTAACAGCTAAGAGTGCCTTCTCAAACTGGGTTAATATGATTGAAGAGTTACTCTCTAAACAATCATTAACAGTTCTCGATGAAGATTTAAAAACTAAAAAGATATCGTACAATGAGGCTTCTAAATATCTAACTTCTGTTAAAAAAGAAGTTAGAGACAAAGCTGCTAAGGAGTTTAATAGAATTAATAAAGAGTATATTGAAATTGCAGAGTATGAAATAAACTCTATACTCGAAAGTAAACAGGTAAGTGACGAATATAGAGATATGGAGAGACCAGATTTAGGTAGACATCTATCTACTGATATGGATAGTAAGGTGGTAGATAGTTTAGTAGAGGTAGTTACTGAGAATTTTGATATATCTAAAGAGTATTACAAAAAGAAAGCTGAACTATTAGGTCAGAAAACAATTGGATATCATGAGAGAAATGTACCAATTAGTAAGATTGATAAGGAGTATGAGTTTGGGAAGGGATTAGAAATTGTTAAGGATGTTTTCTACAGTATTGATAAAGAGTTTGGAGACATCCTTACATCTTTTATAGATAACGGACAAATAGATGCATTTCCTAAAGCAAGTAAGTCTGGGGGAGCTTACTGTATACATGTAAATAGAAATCTTCCTACTTACATACTCCTAAATTACAACAACAAAGTAAATGACGTCTTAACAATATCTCACGAGTCTGGACACGGTATTCATTCAGAGCTAGTTTCAAAACAGAATGCCTTAAATGATGATTACTCTTTAGCTTTAGCAGAGGTAGCTAGTACTTTCTTTGAGGATTTTACATTAGAAGAAATAATTAAGAGGACGGACGATAAAGAGTTAATAGAGTCATTAAGGTTTGAAAGTATGAATGACACTGTTAATACAATTTTTAGACAGATTGCTTTTTACAATTTTGAAAGAGAATTGCATTCTACATTTAGAGAGAAGGGTTATCTTTCCCATAAAGAGATATCAGATATCTTTATTAAGCATATGCAAGCATATTTGGGTGATGCGGTGGATGTTGATGATGGTATGAGATATGGTTGGATTTATGTCTCTCATTTTAGAAGATTTTTCTATGTTTATACATATGCTAGTGGTTTGTTAATCTCTAAATATTTACAGAGTAGGATTAAAGAGGATAGAGAGTTTGTAGAAAAGTTTAAAGATTTCTTAAAAGTAGGTAGCTCTAAATCTCCTAAGGATATATTTATGGATATGAGTGTAGATATTACTGATAGAGAATTTTGGGAGAAAGGAGTTGAAACTATCAAAGACTTCTATCTTTAATTACTCTTCACTTTGGAACTCAATTCTTCTGGAATGAAACATAGCTGAACGAAGAATACCAGAAACTGCTCCAGACAAATCTTTCTTCTGTATTATTTGCTCTTCATAGTTATTACTTTTCCTTGGTGCAAATAGTATTGAAGAAACTTTCCCATCCTGGTTTTTAGCATATAATTTACATGTGTAGTATTGATGTGTTAGATCACTATAATGCCTCCCTACTTCAACTAAAAAGTTTTTTGTTTCCGAATCACCAAAGGTACCAAACTTTCTTGAAATCAAAAGCTTATGGTCTACTCTATTTGGCCCTTTTCTGTTTTCAATTAATACTGCTTTAGCTTCATTATACGGTCCACCCGGATTACCTTTACTACTTGGATAGACACCATTTTTTGAAACTCTTGCAATCATTATACATGCAACCTTATCATTCTCCTCTGGGATATATCCAATTTCTTTACATTTTTCCATAACTTCTTCTGAAATTGAATTTGTACTATCTTGAATAAACTTATTTATATCTTCACCCTCAGGGTGTAGGTAATCCTTAAGAAAAACTGTCTCTCCATTACGATTTTCACCAGAAGTATTGTACATCTCCTGAGCTCCTAGATCTCCACGATATGACATGCTCTCACTTTCTAGTTCTCCCATTCTTCACTCTTAACTGAATTTATATAATCAAGTGTCTCTTCAGCTTCTAAGTACAAATCTGTATCAACAGGCTCATTCTGACTACCAAATTCTCCATATTTTTGTCCATTCTTAATGGCTTCTAACTTCAATATCATGCCACTCTCATTTCTCATAATAAAATATGACTTTAAATCAACACCATCTTTGTCACCTTCTCTTGTTAATATTGCTTGATAATTGAAATTCTCCTTACCTTTAAATGTAAAGGAAAGTATACTTCTCTCAGGAGTATGTATATACAAAGGCTTTTTTAATCTAGGTTCATCACCATACTCAGCTAAATTATTTACTATATATCCTTGTGCAAACTCAACATAAGTAACTAATTTCTCTGAATCTAAGTGTGTGTCATCTGTAATGGATTTAAGGGAGATATCCTCTAACTTAAGACCATTAAGATTAATAATATTGGGGAATTCATCTTCTACTCTCATATGCTACAATTATACCATGTATCCAACCTATAACAATATAAAAATCCCTACACCACACTACCCTAAAACAGATGAAATATTTAAGGCTCTACAGTTAACACCCTTTGAAAAAATAAAAGCAGTTATTCTTGGACAAGACCCATACCATGGTGAAAAACAGGCAAATGGATTAGCTTTCTCTGTACACAAAGATATTAAAATACCTCCATCTTTAAGGAATATATATAAGGAATTAAACAGTGATCTAGGTTTACCAATACCCAACCATGGAGATTTAACTAAATGGGCAAACGAGGGAGTATTACTACTAAACAGTATATTAACTGTACAACCCAATAAACCAGCATCACATAGGAATACAGGTTGGGAAGAGTATACAGATAAAATTATACAAGCCATTAATGAGAAGAAAGAGAATATTGTATTTATACTTTGGGGTAACTATGCACAAGAGAAAGGTAAATACATTGATACTAATAGACATTTGGTAATTAAATCACCTCATCCATCACCATTTTCAGCAAGAAAAGGATTCTTCGGTAGTAAACCTTTCAGTAGATGTAATAATTATTTAAGAAAGAATGGTATAGAAGAGATAGATTGGAGAATAGATTAAATTGGTTGCTGGACCTAGACTCGAACTAGGATTAACGGTTCCAGAGACCGCCGTCCTACCATTAGACGATCCAGCATCATTTACCGCTTATTATATCATGAATTTTCTCAACCTCTCCTCAACTTTCTCTTTACCTAAGACTCTCATTACTTGATGTAAATCAGGAGTTTTAGACTTTTTAGTTAAAGCAATTCTCAAAACCATAGCCACATCACCCACCTTACCTTTAAACTCTTCAGGGTTAGCATTAAAAGCTTTGTAATCAGAAGTATAACCCAACTCATTACCAATATCCTTAATTTTACTAAACCATACATCCGTACTATCACCCATATCATATGTATCTAAAAACATATCAATAATTTTCTTAACATCCTCTTTCTCTATATTCTCAGGAAGCGCAGCTCTATCCAACTCCTCATACATATCATCAAAGAAAATACTAAATTGATCATATGCATCCTCCCACTTAACAATGTCCTTTCTAATCTGATCTCCCTCTCTTTCAATATTCAGTATTTTTATACAGTACTCCCTATTCTCCTCCATCCTCTTAACTAACTCTGAATCGTATTTCTGAGCCCATCTAAATATATGGTCATACACCTCTTGAGCAGATAGTCTAGCTACATACTCCTTACATACATTCTCTAACTTAGTCATATCAAAAAGGGCCCCTGCTCTATTAAACTTCTTTAATTTTAATTCAAACTCAGTATATTCTTTCTCTGGATTCTCTCTTCTCCAATCTGAGAAATTAGAATTCATAATGTTAAGGAAGTACTCCAGTATAGCTACTGTAGGATATCCATGATTGAAAAAGTATCTAGCATCAGCCTCTGGATCTTTTCTCTTACTCAACTTCCTCTTGTTCCCATTATCCATCTTCATTAGTGGTGAAGGATGGGCATAATCTATCTGCTCAAATTGTAACTTCTCAAATATCTCAAGATGTATAGGGATAGAGGGGAACCATTCTGTTGTTCTAATAACCAAGTTTACTCCCATTAATGTATCATCAATTGGATGAGCGAAATGATAGGTTGGTAAGCCATCTGATTTAAGTAAGACTAAGTCCATATCATTCTCTGAGAAAGTACACCTACCTTTAATCTTATCGTCAAATTCAAACTTCTCTTCGAAGTTACCAGTAGAACGAAGTCTAATTACAAACTCCTTACCACTATCTAGCTGCTTCATAATATCTTCAAAAGATGCATCCCTCCATTTAGCAAAATTCCCGTAGTAACCAGTTCTAACTCCTAACTCTTCCTGTTTCTTTCGGATATCATCTAACTCATCAGGAGAGGCAAAACATGGGTATGCTACATCTCTTGAAACCATATCCTTTGCAAAAACTTTGTAAATATCTTCCCTCTCACTCTGTAAGTAAGGTCCGTAATTACCTGAATTAATACTCTCATCAAACTTAATACCAAAATCAGATAGCCCATTAATTATTAAATCTACACCCCCCTCTACCTCCCTTCTCTTATCTGTATCCTCTATCCTAAGAATACATACACCATTTGTTTGATCTGCCAATCTCCTATCTATTAGGGATGTATATACACTACCCAAATGTAAATAACCTGTTGGACTGGGAGCAAATCTAACTACCAGCTGACCTGACTGTAAATCTCTTCTAGGATATTTAACAAACATATCTTTAGGAGTTTCTTTAATTTCTGGAAATAGCAATTGTGCTAATTTACTGTTCTCTTCTTTACTTCTCATATATACTGTTGAATATAAGTGATTGAATTGATAAGATTATTATATCATGACATTAACTGAAGCCGCATTCTGGACAAAACGAGTTGGCATAATACTGGGAGTAGTAATAGGACTATTTTTTATCCTTATTATAATCCTAACCAGTGGAGACCCTACACCCCCTCCCGAATACGAAGAGGCAAACTTTGCTTGTACAGAAACAAAAGAGGAGTTCTTAGAGAATAGACTTGAAATACCATCTCTAGAGGTTAATGCTGACTCTGAGAATGTTTTTGAAATACAAACTGATACTGGTAAGGTAAATGATTTATCAAATTTGGAGATAATAAATGTACATAAGTACAAAATTAAAACACAACCAATAGATAGTTTAATACAAGCTAAAGGTATAGCAGCTACTCTCGGATTTGAGGAGGACAATGTCTTTAGAAAAGGTACAACAGATTACATATGGGAGAATAGGCTTAACTCTAGAAGTCTTAATGTAAATGCTAAGACTCTTAACTTTATAATGACAACCGACGCTTCTTACATAAGAGATATTGCAAAAGAGAATCCTTTACCTACAGAAAATGAAGCTATAGCATTAGCGAAGAATGCGATTAGGAAATTAAATATACTAGGCTCTGATTATAACTATAATGAAGCAGGGAATATAACTACACATCTTATTGATATTAACCCAGACAAGTCATTCTCTGAAGCTCCTTCATTAGCTGATGCTGAGTTGATAAGGGTGGATTTACACAAAAGTAAGCCTATGATATCTGTAAGAGATAATATACAGAATTCCAATGCCATTATTAACTATCTCAGTAATACCATAGGTGAACCTACTGAAGAGGAAGTTATTATCAACGACAAAAGAGTTAAGGTTTTTAACTACTCAACAATTGTAACCTACCCTAATCCGACTACAAGCAATATATCGATATATATAGGACCTGAAGATGAAAATAGTAAAATACTCCCTAATGTATATAGGATTGAGTTTACATATTGGCAATTAGAACAAGAGAGTTGTGGTACATATGAACTAGTATCCCCTAGCTATGCAATAGATAAAGTACAAAATGGTGAAGGTAGTCTAGTATATCTAAATGATAAAGATGGAGATGAAGTTGAACAGTATCAACCAAAAAGTGTAGAGAAATATACTGTATACAATATTGATATCGCATATTACGAACCTATAACGCAACCAGCATTCTTACAACCAATATATGTAATCAGTGGTGATGCTACCTTCAAAAATGGTACTAGAGGAGAATTCCACTTCTTCTATCCAGCTATAAACTACGATATTGTTGAAGACAGAAAAGAAATTGAAGAAGCCCCAATGGAGGAGGAATCATCTCCTACAGGGTTTGGTCTATAACTCTGCTAGTAACTTAATTGTTTCATCAAACCTATTTTCACTACCAAGCACCAAAGTCATCTTCCCATCGTCAGTTATACCTAAAAAGCATCCACCTGCCTTTTCTGTTTGACCAGTTTTACCTCCAATATTTCCGTACTGATTTAATATTACATTTGTAGTATAAACATCCTCTTCTCCTATTTCCCATTTTAATTTAGCATAACCTTTGGAGATGGTATTCATAATAAAATCATCTCTATAAACAGCAACACTAAGCTTATACAAATCCCTAGCTGTTGACATATTAGCACCGTAATCATCTAAACCTGCAGGATTAAAGAACTCAGTACTCTCTAATCCCAAAGTTTTAGCATGTAAATTCATATCTTCTACAAAAGCTTCCCAACCCCCA
This sequence comes from Candidatus Dojkabacteria bacterium, assembly GCA_011620305.1. Taxonomy (GTDB): domain Bacteria; phylum Patescibacteriota; class Dojkabacteria; order SC72; family SC72; genus WOZL01. The sequence continues at coordinate 6,792 of WOZL01000048.1, forward strand.
TCCATATGATCTGCCAATGCATAAGCGGCATCATTATATGAGCTAATTAACATAGCATTTAGTAAAGTCTCAACAGTAGTGGTATCACCCTTATCCAGCCCTATAGACCAACTCATATTCTCTTGTGCAAACCAATCCTGTTTAATTTCTACACTTTCACTTAATTCAAACTTTTGAAGAGCAACTAAAGCAGACATAAGCTTGGTAATACTAGCTATATGTACCTGCTCATCAATATTTTTAGCATAATATATATGGCCAGTATTTAAATCTGCATATAGAGCTGAATTAGCTTCTATAAAATTTTGATCGAATTTGCCGAATTCTGAAACTGGAGAAACAGGAATATTGTTACTTACACTCACAAAAGGAGTCTCTATCACTTTAGCTTCAACATAACTCTGTGACTTAAACAGAGGTGATCTAATTAGAAATAGCACAGACAGAAAAAGGAATATAGTGAGAAGAAAACCACCAAAAATATAAAGCGTTCTCTTCTGTTTCTGTTGTTTCTCAACCTCTTTTAATTTAAGACCAGCACTGTATGCCTGCTTAAAGAGTTTAGCATCATAACGAAAATCCTCAAGTTTTGAATCGGGGCTTTTAGCTTCCATCAAACATTCTGTAATTTATTATTTCCTTGCAATTAGTCTACCTAATCTATTTGGAGTACTAGGAAGATATGTGGCTTCTAATACACTATCTAATTCTAATAGCTGCATTAGAAATCTCTCAGTACCAATTGCAAATCCTCCATGAGGTGGACAACCGTATTCAAAGTACTCAAAGTATTCACTTAATTCTTCTTCTTTAATACCCCTCTCTCTAGCATTAGCTTTTAATTCCTCTACCCTATGCTCTCTTTGAGCTCCAGTAGTAATTTCTAGTCCTTTCCAAAAAAGGTCATATCCTAGAGCTAAACTTAGATCATTAGGATTTTTCATATGATAGAAAGCTCGAGTAGAATGTGGGTAATCTATCATAAAGAAGAATTCAGAACCTGTTTCCTCTTCAATAATTTTACCAATAGCTTTCTCTTCTTCTGGTGAGAAATCTCCAGGGGCCTTACTTGGTACACCAGCTTTCTCAAGTTTCTCTTTAGCTTCTTTTACTGTAACCATTGGGAATTCTTTCTCTGGTACTTTAATTTCAATACCGAATAGCTCCTTAATTTCTTCTCCATACTCTTCCTTTACTCTTTTGAGTACTAACTTAATCATCTCCTCTTCAAACTTTGCGACATCCTTATACGAATCTATATATCCTAATTCAACATCAAAACTTGTATATTCTGTAAGATGCCTTGTTGTAAATGACTTCTCTGCTCTAAATACTGGTCCTACATTAAATACTCCCTCTAAATCAGCAGCAATACCCATCTGTTTATGAAACTGTGGAGATTGAGCTAAATAAGCTTTACCATCAAAATATTTAACCTCAAAAACATTAGCACCTCCCTCACTAGCTGCACTAATTATTCTAGGACCCTGTATCTCTTTCATTCCCTTCTCTATACAAAATGTTCTCATTATTTGAGCAACAAGTGTGTTTACCTTAATCATGAGTTGGTTCTTCTGGGTACGTAGGTCTATAAATCTGTAATCTAATCTTTTATCAAGTGAAGATACATTATCTACATGGTCATCTTCTAAAGTTATGGGTAATGGAGTTTTAGCTAATGAATCAACTTTTAGAGTTTTAATTGCTACCTCATATCCCTGTGAGACCTGTTTTGCCTCTTTTACTTCGCCAACTATATCAACTACTGATTCTTGTGTTAATTTCTTAGCCTTCCCAAAAACATCTTCATCTTGATGCCATGCTACTGTTTGTACTTTTCCACTTTTATCTCTAATAATTAGAAATATTATCTTACCCTGATCTCTGATTGTATCTACTCTTCCCCTAATTCTTACTTCCTCTCCAATTTTTTCTTTTAGGTCTA
>WOZL01000002.1 GCA_011620305.1 Candidatus Dojkabacteria bacterium
ATACTGGACAGGGTCGTGTAGCAACCTTAAAAATGTGACAAAGAAGGCAGTATAAAAAGGGGAGAAAGTGTCTCGTTTTTAAATTATTTACAGATTAGCTTTTTGGAAATATTAACAGACAGTTTTTACTAATCAAGTTTCTGGTGTATAATAATTTACTCTAAGTTATTATATTCTAAACAATGTTAGAAAAAGGAGAAGATTTATCTATTAATAATGAATTCGATCTAGGTGTAGATAAGGATGAAGCATACGAGGTTATTCAGGATGCATTTGATTCAGATCCCCAACTAAGAATCAGATTTGCCAATCTAGTGCAGGGAGACTTATCTGTGAATTATACAAATACCTCTCAATATAGAGAGGGTGATTATATGGACTTATCTATTTATAAAATTCCAATAGGTAATGAAATTTTGATTACTCAAGGTTACCCAATTGACAAATGGAAGAAGGAGAGACAATTGGGCCTGTTTCTAAAAGAAGTCTCCCAATTGAACGAAAGGACAGTGATACCAAGTAATTGGCATGAAGTTGATAGTAGAAAATGGAATTCTAAAAACTTAATTAATAGGGTGGCTGGAGGTGAAGTACGAGTAAATGGTGTTCTAAATGATGTAGAAAGATACGAAAGAATTTTCCTCTTATATCAAAAGTACTTTTCTAGAGAAAATAGCGATTTGGATATTCCTACAGAACGTCTTGATATTCCTGAATTAGACCCTACGAAAATTGAAGATCACATTAGGGCTCTAAATATGACAAGAACAGTAATAGACAATCCTGAGAACATTAAGTTTTTTAATTATGGTACAAAAAGCTTGTTTGGGTATGATACTGATTCTTATATAGCCTGTGGTGTTGAAATAGAATAATTCTCAATTTAAAGGTTATAAGTCTAGAGAAAACTTGGATATTAACAAAAGTCTTTGTTATAATGCCTAAATTCTTGTAGAAAACAATATATGAGATCCAAAATTGACAATACTAAAAACAAAACAATAGGTATTATCACAACTTCAACCCCAATTGATGGATTATCTGAGAAACAAATTGAAAAAGCATATTCCTATCTTCGGGACAAGGGTTGGGAAGTTATCGAATCTCCTATATGTAGAAAGAGTAACGAATATCTTTCGGGAAGTGTAGAGGAGAGGGTTAAATATTTTAATGATTTTGTTGTTGATAAAGATATTGATGTTGTCATGTCCTTCTGGGGTGGGACTAATACAAATCAACTTCTACCTTATCTCGATTATGAACTAATAAAGAAGAACCCCAAAACATATGTTGGTTATTCAGATACATCGGCATTACTATTGGCAATTACTAAGAAGACAAATCTTATTACATACCATGGTCCTGCAGCAATTACATATTCTAAGCCGGATTTAATGGAGTACTGCTATGAGTATTTTGAAAAGGCTCTTGAGAAAGATCAGTGGAGAATTCAAGAACCTGAGAAATATGCTGATGATTTATATTTTCTAAGGGAAGAGGATTCAGATAGAAGAATATTTAAAGATAATGAGGGGATGAAAATATTTAGAGATGGAACTTGTGAAGGCGAAGTCATAGCTTCTAATTTGCAGACTCTACTAGTTTTAGCAGGTACAGAGTATTTTCCCTCTTTAAAGGGTAAAGTTTTATTTGTGGAGGAGGCCGAAGATGAACAAACTCCAATGATTCATAGGTTCTTTACTCATTTATCTTTGCTTGAAGATTTCAAAGGAATAAAGGGCTTAGTTGTTGGTAAATTTATGGATCATTCAAAAGTTTCTGAAGATAATCTAACAAACATCTTAGGAGAAATTTCTACAAGATTTGAAGGACCTTTGGTATATAACGCTTCTTTTGGACATACAGATCCAATTTTTACAATTCCTAATGGGGCAAGAGTTAAAATAAATACCGATTCTAGTGATAACATTAAATTCTATTATGATTGAGAATTTAGAAACTGAGTGTTGCGAAGAGTTTTCTACTAAAGTTGCAAATTTTTATAAATCAAAGGGTTTAGATTATCAAGAACCACTTGGTTTAATCCCAGGAGAAGAAGATGAAACTGTTACTTTCACTTCTGCCACGATTAATAATTTTAAGAAATATATTAGAGAGGAGGAAGAAATTCCAGATAATGGGGTATACACTATTCAGGACTGTTTAAGAACACAGAATCTAGACTATAGATATGAGATGGGTATAAGTCCGAGATTTGGGAGTTATTTTACTATGTTTGGTCTTATATCAAAGCCTGACTCTTTAGTACAAACATATGAAAGTACCATTGAATTTGTTGAGTCCGAATTAGGCATTCCATCGGAATCAATAGTGGTTCATAAATCTAGCAAACATGATGTATTTAATGAATTAATGGAAGAAAACTCTAAACAACAGTGGCTTGAGGATAAAATTGATTGGTATAATTGGAGATATGGGGAGGAAGGTATTCGAGGTGAGGGTATTAGTATTGAAATACCTAATAAGTCAAATCCAGCAGAAACACAAGTGATTGGAAATATTGTTGTTATATATAACAGAGATAAACCTATCGCAGTTGAGTGGGGGTTTGGTCTAGAGACAACAAAGAGTCGTTTACAAGGTCTCCCTCACCCAATTTTTTCTTCTGTGATAGGCGAGAGATATCTAGAGAAGAACAATTATAGTATTAATGAGAAGGACATCTTGTTCCTTGATTATGCCAATATCCTTTATCACCTAGAAAAAAATGATGTAAAGCAGGGTAGGGATAAGTATGTTGACAGAAGTATTAAACAGTTGTTTCAAGGATTATCGATGCAGATATTTCTAACACTCAGAAACATTTCAGATTTAGAAGACTTGTTAGGAAGAAAAAAGGATGGTTTGTTTGAGGAATTCGAGGGATATAATTACTCTTTTCAGGAACGAGTTTCTTTGTTCCTTAATTCATATAGACAAATAGTATCGAACTATAAAGGTAATAGAACTGAAAAGAAAATAGAAAAGACAATTAATAAAAGTGCTCAGAAATATGGATTTAATAAAGAACAGGAGGAAACTATAATTAAGTTTATTAGCTCTATTGATGAAGGATCTATCAGTTAGGAGTATTCAAGAATTATCGTATACTTCCTTTTTGGGACTTATTAACCAGTGGAATGTTCCACCAGGAGCTTATGAAACGGTAAATAAATGGGTGAGGTTTTCGAATATGAATAAAAGCTCTCATGTATTAGAGATTGCAACAACGACAGGATTTTCTTTAAGAGAATCTACTGTTTTGTCTGGGTGCTCTGGTGTAGGGATTGATATATCAGAGGAATCAATAAAACAGGCCCGATTAAATAAAGAGAAATATCTTTCTACCTCAAAAATTGAATATGTTGTTGAGGATGCCAATAAATATAAAACAAAAGAACTTTTTAGCCACGTAATAATTGGGGCAGCTTTAAGATTTTTTGAAGAACCTGAAAAAATAATACAAAAATGTGTAAATGATTTTTGGCGAAATCAAGGATATTTATTGTCTTGTGAATTTTATGTAGTCGATGATATCCCGCAATCTCTTGTTGATAAGGCATATGAAGTTTTTGGTATTCAGATAACCCAGGTCCCATATAAAGAGGTAATGTCAGTCTATGAAGGTTTAGAATTGATGTATGAGGATAGAAAGAAACCAATACCTGAAACCGAAAAGGAGTTACAATACTACTGTAAATGTACAATTGATCGAGTTGTTCGAGAAAAAGGAATTAAAGATGAGGATATTTATCAATCTTTATTCGACAGGCTATATCTTATCAAGAAGACTTCCAATGATTTAAGAGAGTACCAGAATTATAATATTTTAGTACATAGATATCGTAAGGATTTGTTCCCTAATAGATATGTAGAGCTTTTTTAATATGATCCTAACAGGCCAAGAAATTCAAAAACAAGTTGAAGAGGGTTCAATAACAATTGACCCTTTCTATAAGGATAGTGTTAATCCCAATAGTTATAATTATCATCTTTCTCCTAATTTGCTTGTTGTAGAAAAGGATTTAGATGCAACGGAGCAAACGGAATATAAAGAGGTTACTATACCAGAAGAAGGTTTTATTCTAGAGCCGCATAAATTATATTTAGGAGTAACAAAAGAAATTATTGGTAGTAGTAAATATGTAACTTCATTAATTGGTAGGTCTTCAATTGGTAGACTTGGATTGTTTATGCAGATTACAGCTGATTTGGGTCAATTAGGCAATAGCCATAAATGGACTCTAGAGATGCATGTTGTGAAGAGATTAAGAGTATATCCAAATATGAGGATAGGGCAAATTAGTTTTTGGGAGCCGTTTGGGGAGAATGATTATGAGTATATTGATTTGTATAATACCTCAAACAACCCTGTTGTAAGTAAAATATATCAGGAATTTAAAGGATGATATTAACAGGGCACGAAATTAAAAAACAGGTTAATAAGGGTAGAATAGTAATAGATCCCTTTGATGAGAGAAATATTCAACCGAATTCTTATGACTTTCATTTAGGTAAATATATTAAGGTTTATACTAATAAAATACTAGATTCAAAAAAAAAGAATCTGGTAAAAGAAATAGAAATACCAAAAGAGGGTCTTCTACTTAAACCGGATGAATTGTATTTGGGTATGATTGAAGAAATAATGGGAAGCGAATACTATGTCCCAATACTTCGTGGGCGTTCTTCTACGGGGAGGTTAGGACTATTTGTTCATATTACTGCAGATCTTATCGACATAGGTTCAATAAATAATTGGACTTTAATGTTGCACTCAGTTTTACCTGTTAAAATATATCCTGGTATGAAAATAGGGCAAGTTACTTTCTGGGTTCCTAAGGGGGAAATTAAGTTATACGAAGGTAAGTACCAAGGTTCATGCAGACCTATGGAATCTAAAAGTTTTACGGATTTTGATGCTCTGAAATTATAATGTTAAATCAAGCTTCTACCTTCGAACTGAGCGACTTAAAAAACAATCCTTTTTCAGAATTACTCATCCACCAGGCCTAATTTCTGAAAACTCGTTTTTTGAGGGTCGATATAATCAAGGTTTAACAACCTTTTTAAGGGGTAGGGTACAGGTCTATAAGGAACCTGAGGATTATGGCGGGACATACACGTCTGGAACCTAAAATGAGACAAATAAGACAGTATAAAAAGGAGATATTAACTGTGTTTTTTATCAATTAGCATATATAATATAGGCACAAATGAAAGAATTTGTTTTTAGACAAGAATTCACGAATGCCCCTTCTGGATTGTTTGTAAAAATGTATGCGAGAAAACCCTCCCAAGAAAGGAGAAAGATGTATAAAGCCTTGGTTGATACGGGGTTGCAGATTACGGGAATCTCTAAGAGAATAGTGGATGAATTTAGTTTGGAAAAGGTTAGAGAGGTCGATATGGTAGATGCTAATGGAAATACTCACAAGAGACCAACTTTTTTGGTTGATCTAATTATTCCTGGTTCCCCAGAGGAGTACAGTTTTATAAGTGTGGAGGCACCTCTTTCAACTGCAACCCAAGGAGAGGATATATTGCTTGGAATGAATATCTTGAAAAGAGGTTCCTTCAGTTTTGAAAATTTAGGTGAAAAATATGTTATGACTTTTAAAATCAATATTAATTAAAGGATGCCAACAAAAATTAAGCGTTTTTACAAGGATTCTAAAAACAAGAAGGAAAAAGCTTCTTTTAATCAAGATTTTAATCATTTGGAAGAATTCTCCGAAATACTATATTCACAAATAGGAACCGTCCCTCCAGAATTAAAGAGATCTCCAATAAAGGAAGCTTTGCATACTAGAGTTGAACTAGTATTATTCCAAAACAAATACCGTTCTTATTACTTAATAGAAGGAATTATTTGTGAACTAAATAATGACAACATCCCAGCGGTTATTCCTCTTGTTAGAAGTTTTTGGGAGTTAGTAAGTCAACTGGGTTATATTTATTGGCAATTGCATACTAATGAAGATTCGGAATATCTCCTGAGAGAACCTTTAAAGAGAATTTACCTCGGAAATAGAAATGATGGAACAGGGCCATTTAGTATAGGAAACATTTCATCGGTTAATGTCTTAACGATGGTTGAGAAGACAGAGAAATCCTTTAATTTAATTCAGAAAGAATTATCTGAACAGGAAGCTTCCATTATCAAGGATGATCTTGATATATCATGTGTGTATGCCGATTTGTCGAATCAATCGCACCCTAATTATGTTAGTAATATGTTTTATAGTGGTATAACTAGTTCAGGACACGTAAAGAAGCTCGGAGATGTAGGACAAGATATGAATAGCATTAAACCGTTGTTGTATGGCTTTTATATGAGTCCTTTGATGGTAGGGGTCTCTTTGTACCACTTGTTTTTATCTCGGATATACAACGAGCCAAGGATGTTAGTAGATGAGGACTCGTAAATAATATCATTTCAAAAAGCACAAGCATGGATGATTTGAAACTAATCATAGAAAAATATAAAGAGATTGGAGAAAGCATACAGAAGAGTGTAGATGTTTTTAGTAAGTCAATGCAGCCTTTTACTGATGCTGTTGTACAGATACAAGAATACTCAAAACAACTAGCGAAGATTTTTGATAGGACAATATATGTCACCCCTGAGGTTTATCAATTTCTATTAGACCTCAACGTCCAACTTTCTTCTAATGAGATAGAAAAAGAATTAAAGGAAGGTACTCTTACAGAGATGGATGTATACTCTGTATATACTAGGGATCCAATCACGACCGAGACTCCTTCTTTTAGGGTTAGGTCAGCCATGGCAAAAGCTATTAAGAAGATTATTGAGAACAAGCCTCAGCGAATTACCATGGAGACAGATAAAATCTCGTTTACAGATGGAAGTTCTCCTTTTATAACAATAAATGGAACTAAAGTTGGTCTTAAAACTGGTACACGTCGATATGATATATGTAAGTACATTTTCAAAGGAAATAAAGTACGGAAAATGCCTTGGGAACTAGAAGATTTAGTGGAGGCAATTGGTGCAGACTTCTACAATGCTGGTAAAGAATGGAATAGTATCATGTATGGATATTTTAGGAGATTAAATGGAGCAATTGAGAAGAAAACAGGCTATCCAAAATTCTTTATAGTTCAAAATCGACGTTTTCTAATAAATCATCAGTATATCTTCCTCCTAGAGAAATAACCGCAACTTTTCGCAACTATCAACCCTATATGATGTAACTAGAGCTAAAAACTCTAGTTAAATTTTTATCTATATATCAATGAAGAACAATAACCTTCAAACAGTTTTAGTCCCTCTTAAGGACCTAACTAAAGCCGACTACAACCCAAGAAAATGGGATGAAAAGGCTCTAAACGATCTAAAAACCAGTATTAAAAAATATGGTTTTGTCGATCCAATAATAATTAACAGTGCTAAAAACAGAGAAAATGTGGTGATAGGGGGCCACATGAGAATAGAAGCTGCGAAAGCACTAGGGTTAGAAATAATCCCTGCAGTACAACTCAATATCCCAGAAATTGAAAAAGAAAAAGAATTAAACCTTAGACTTAACAAGAACCAAGGAGAGTTTGACTACGAACTCCTAGCTACCTTCACAGAAGAAATGCTAGAAGAAATAGGGTTTGACTCTGAAGAATTAGATGCAATATTTGACTGGGAAGATGAAAACCCAGAACTCTTTGACCTTAAGAAAGAGTTAGAAAAGTTAGACATCAAAGAAGTAAAAATCCAAAAAGGAGATGTCTATCAACTAGGAGAACACAGACTTATGTGTGGTGACTCCACAATACAAAAAGACATACAGAAGCTAATGAATGGTGAGAAGGCCGACATGTGCTTGACGGACCCTCCGTACCTCCTCGACTACCTCCACGGAAAGAAAAAACACGGTAAAGCTACAGAAGGATTTGGTTACAAAAGAGACAGAAAGTATCTAGAAACAGACGTACTACCAGACAACTTTACAGAACTCTGGATGAAGAATGTCTCAGAGGTAGCCAAAGAAGACTTCCACATCATAGTGTATGAAAATTGGAAAAACCTCAGGGTTGTATGGTCTGAAATGGAGAAATATTGGAAAGTAAAAAACATGATTGTTTGGCATATACCCAATAGACACCAAGGATTTGCAGCTAAATATAAGTTCTTCTCTAAGCATGACATAGCCATGGTAGGGTCATCTCTAGGACAAGAAGGTCTAAATACTCAACTAGAGGATGAACTACTTGAAAATGAGTACCAGACAGCCCTCTACGCTATATCTGGTAAGCCCCACTGGGAAGGATACGAAAAAGGTAAAAGAATACAACCTACAGACTTCATAGAATACAAAGCATCTGACGAAAAAAGCTCAGGACAAGGAGTAGTCTTTGGAACTAAACCAGTAGAAATACTCATCCCATACCTTAAAGTATTAACCAAAAGAGGAGATCTGGTAATAGAACCTTTCGGGGGCTCGGGATCTACACTAATAGCTTGTGAAAAAATGAAAGCAGCAGGAGCAAAGCGCGCATTGCCTTTGCA
>WOZL01000008.1:0-1404 GCA_011620305.1 Candidatus Dojkabacteria bacterium
CAGTAATATCATGCTTTTTAACATTAGATCTGCCTATTACAGCAGTATTATACCCTACTCTTGAAGATTCATTTAAAACAGAGTCCAAACCCCAAGACCCTCTGACTTCGCCTGTAAGACCTACTTCTCCAAAATATATAGTATTACCATCTAGAATTTCATCTTTAGAAGCTGATTTTATAGCTGCACATACTGCTAAATCTAATGCTGGATCTGAGATACTCAAACCCCCAACAACATTGACATAGACGTCTTTATTGCCTAAAAAGCAATTACCTCTTCTACTCAAAACCGCACATAACATATCCAATCTTGGCTTCTTTATACCATTAGCAACCCTTCTTAATGGACCTGAAAAACCACCCTCTTCTCTTTCAGAAACTAAAGCTTGTACTTCAATAAAAACAACTCTTGAACCTTGAAGTACTGCACCGATAGCACTCCCCGATACCTTATGCTTATCCTCCAAAAATACCAAAGATGGATTCAAAATCTCTTTCAAACCCGAACCTCCCATCTCAAATACCCCTATTTCGTTCGTGGAACCATACCTGTTTTTCATTCCTCTCACAATACGATACTGATTAAATTGTTCCCCCTCTATGTACAAAACAGCATCTACAATGTGTTCAAGAATTTTTGGCCCAGCTACATTTCCCATTTTATTAATCTGACCTACTATGAAAATGGGTGTATTTGTGTGTTTTGCTACTCTTGTTAGTACTGTACCTGAAACTCTTACTTGAGATACACTACCAACAAAACCTCTAGATGACTCTGAAGATACACTTTGGATGGAATCTGTGATTACAAGATCAAACTTTTCCTTTTCTATAAGGGCTGCTATCTCATCTACATCTGTATTATCAGTAACCATAAAATTCTCATTCTTTTTACTAGTTTTTCCATTATTTATCCTCTCTAAACGAGAATAAAGCTGAGAAGGGGATTCCTCACCACATAAATAGAGGACTCTTCTTCCCTCTTTTACAAAATTTAGGGCAACTTGAAGTAGTATGGTTGACTTACCTACACCAGGTTCACCACTAATTAGTACTACCTCCCCGCCTACTAAACCACCACCCAATACTCTATCCAATTCGGAATATCCAGTATTTAAACGATCTTTTCTTGATTTACTAGAGGATGTGTTACTAAACTCAGTAATTGGCTTATAGTCCGAAGCTTTCTTTTTACCTTGCTTACTTCCACTCTTAGTAGTTACCTCTTCCTCTAGCTCCTCAAAAGTTCCCCACTCTCCACAAGAGGGACACTTACCAGACCACCTAAGAAACTCAGACTCACAGTTAGTACATATATACTTCATACTTGATTATACGATGATTACCTTATCATCTTCAAAGTCTAATTTAATCTCTTTAATTTCCTTTTCATTTTCTATCT
>WOZL01000008.1:1504-8371 GCA_011620305.1 Candidatus Dojkabacteria bacterium
GCATTATCCATATCATCCTCACTCTTCTTACTACTACTTACAAAACCAAGTATCTTATCCTTACGTATCTCTTCAGCACCAATATTTGAGGTAAGAATGATAATGGTATTCTTAAAATTAACAGTTCTGCCCTTACCATCAGTTAAATGACCATCTTCTAAAACCTGTAAAAGTAAGTTTAATACATCCTGATGAGCTTTCTCTATCTCATCAAAAAGTATTACACTATGAGGATTTCTTCTAACCTCTTCTGTTAATCTACCACCCTCCCTATACCCTACATATCCAGGTGGTGAGCCAATTAACTTAGACACACTATGACTCTCCATTAGCTCACTCATATCTATCTGTATTAATCTATCTTCATTACCAAAAAGCTCTTTGGTTAAGACTTTAGCTAACTCACTCTTACCTACTCCTGTAGGACCCAAGAAGAGAAATGATGCCCAAGGACGCTCCTCATCTGATATACCTGTTCTTGCTCGCTTTATGGCATTAGATACACCCTCAACAGCTTCATCCTGGCCAATTACTTCCTTACTAAGCTCTTTATCTAGCTTAAGTAAAGCATCCTTCTCCTTACTACCTAATGTATTAAGAGGTATACCTGTCCAATCAGATACTACCTCTCTTACATCATCAACATTCACACTATTATCAACCTTTCTTTTACTTCTCTCACACTCTTTCTCTAACTTCTCAATCTCCTCTTTTAGCTCCTTTTCCTCATTATCCAACTGTTCTGCCTGTTCCATATTACCCTTTCTAATCTGTTTTCTTTTAGAATTCTGTACTGTTCTTAAACGATTAATTAAATTAGACAGCTCTTGGTACCCTTCTTCAATCTTCATACGCTTAGTAGCACATGCCTCATCTAGTAGGTCTATAGCTTTATCTGGTAAATACCTATTACTTACATATCTATCAGACAACTTAGCTGCAGCCTCAAGGGCATCTTTACTAATATTAATATTGTGATGAGCTTCTAAAATTACTTTCAAATTGTTTAATATCTCTAAAGTATCCTCTAAAGAAGCCTCCTCTAATTTGATTGGCTGAAATCTTCTTGCTAAAGCATTATCCTCTTCAATATACATACTAAACTCCTCAGTAGTAGTAGCACCTATACATCTAAAATCATCTTTAAGTAGTGCTGGTTTAAGTATGGAAGCAATATCTGAAGAGCTCCCAGGAATACCAGATGAGAGAATATTATGAATTTCATCGATAAAGAGGATGGTATTAGTAGACTCAACAACCTCACTTACAATATTCATAACTTTCTCTTCTACATCACCACGCATTCTACTACCTGCCATAATGGAAGCTACATCTAAGAGAACTATTTTCATATCCCTAAGAGATGGTGGTACTTTACCATCAGCTATTCTTTGAGCTAATCCTTCTACTAATACTGTCTTACCAACACCAGCCTCTCCTATTATCAAAGGATTATTCTTATTTCTCCTACTTAAGACCTTTATTATCGTATCTAACTCCTTCTCTCTACCAATTACTGGATCTAATCTTCCTTCATTAGCTAATTCTACTAAGTCTATACCTATATTTTCAATGATACTTTCTCCCCCATCTACTCTATTGCTCTGAACTTCAGGTTTAGAGAGAATACCTAAAGGATATATGGCATACTCTCTTAACTTTTGGATAAAGGATTTACTGTCTAAACCCTGTTCATCAAGCTTTTCCCTTAACGGTGTATCTGCATCTAATATACCTAAAACAATATGTTCTGTACCTACATATACATGAGAAAATTTGGCAGACCAGTTATATGCTCTTCTTAGTACATCTTGAGTACTCCGACTAAGTACTATATCCCTAGACTTACCACCATTTGCTGTAATATCGATATTACTACCATCCAATATCTTATTTAGTAAATTGTCAGTAGCTATACCCATCTCTTCAATGGTTCTTCTAGCTAGAGAATCCCTATTTAACAGTATCCCTACTAGCAGATATTTAGGCGTAATCTCTTTTGATTCGAAGTGTTCTGCTACTATACCAGCATTTCTTAATGATATTCTTGCATTTCTACTAAGCCTAGATAGTACAGATTGTTTGGGATTAATAACATTTTCCATATCTCCTATTATACCAAATATTGCAGAAGTCTAAATTATGGGATAGGATAAGAGAAGGTTAATATAAAAGAGAATAGAAATGGTTGAAAACGATCAAGCAAGAGAAATTAGTAAGATTGTAGTATCCCCAGATACACCTGATATTACATTTGAAAATGACCAAGCATATATACAGATTCAAGGCTTTAATAGTAAAGAAGTCTATAAACAAGATTTAGATGATTTCGTTAAAAACTCTAAAGTTGACCCATATTTAGGAAAAAATGGCTCTTTACTCTATGAAGAGCCGAATGGTACAAAAATAGTTATACCTAATCAGAATTTACAAGCTATTTCCTTTATTAACAAAGTAATCGAAAGAGAAGAGAGAGATGTTGTTTTATCAGAAACTGAGATTATTGCTAAAAATAAAGCTATTGAATTAGAAGATGCCTCTAAAAATGTAAAAGATTGGTCTGAATATCAATCTCAGGATATGATTTGGGAGAACAACAGAGTTAAATTTGAAGGTGGAAAGATTAATTTAAATGGTGTTACTATACTTCAGACTCTTCAGGAGCCTCAGATATTAGGTGAGAAAGTAAGAATTAAGTATAGCAATAGTAAGGATGAAGAAAGTATATACTACTTTTCCCTTGATCAGGCTTCTAAAATTATTGATATTAGTAATAATCAAAATCTAAAAGGAACAAAGGAGAAAATTGATATACTACGCAACAAAGAAGTTCCGGCTATTACATTCAACAAACCCCAAATAGAAGATGATTTGATTATATCTAACAAATTACGAATCCCAAAGATTTTCTTAGAAGAAAACTACCAAGTACATAGAGCAATTAAAGAAAATAACAAATCTTACACCGTATCCATTTATGTTAAAGGCTCTGATAATCCATATAGGCTAGATTTTGATCTAGAGGATTATAATAGATTACTTAAATTAACTGCATAAAAAAAGAGGGACATTACTGCCCCTCTCTCTTTTAACTAAAAAGATTTCTATTTAATCTCTTCGTCAATAGCCTCTTCTACAGCTTCTGAAAGATCTTCTTGTGAAAGTGCTTCCCTAGCCTCTGTAACCTCAGCTTTTTCTTGATCAACAGCCTTAAGACTTAGACCTAAATGTCTCTCAGTAGAAGAGATAGATAGAATCTTAACCTTAACTTTATCTCCTGCAGAAACAATATCTGCTGGATCTTTAACTAATTGATCAGAAAGCTCTGAGATATGAATAAGACCATTAAGCCCTTTACCGATTCGTACAAATGCACCGTAAGGAACAACTTTCTGTACTTCACCTTCAACGATATCTCCTACCTTATACTGAGATATAGCTTCAGACCATGGATCGTTTTGTAACCTCTTAATAGAGTAAGCAACCCTCTTACCACCATCAGAGATACCTATTACCATAACCTCAACATCATCACCGACTTTGTATAGAGAACCTACATCTTCAACCTTGTCCCATGATAACTCTGAAAGATGTACAAGACCTTCAAGACCTTGAGCATTGATAAAGATACCATATGGTGTAATACCACTAACTGTACCCTCCAATATATCTCCTTCTTGAGTTTTCCTAAGAGTCTCAGCTCTTTGTTCAGCATCTCCCTCTTGAGTTACCCTCTTCTCTGAGAGAATAATTCTATTCTTTTCTCTATCCAACTCGATAATACGAGTCTTAATCTTTTCTCCAATTAAAGCATTTAATCTCTTTTGGACCTTAGAAGAAATATCCTTACCAACCTGCCTTACACCACTAGAGTAAACCCTAGTAGCATCTAACTGTGAAGTTGGAATAAAACCTCTGATACCCTGACTAATCTCTACAATAAGACCACCATTATTTGCTTCAACAACCTCAGTTTCAACAATATCGTTGTTCTCTTTGGCTTTTTCAAGAGTAATCCATGCACTAGCCTGTTGAGTCCTTCTAATTGAGAGAATCAACTGACCCTCATCATCTTCAGGTTTGACAACATATACTAATATACTGTCTCCAGGCTCTAATTTAGTCCAGTCAACAGTCTCACTTTTTAGCTCTCTACCAGCAATAATACCCTCAGATTTGTATCCAATGTCAACGATTACCAAATCGTCTCGAACATCAACTACAGTTCCTTCTACGATATCACCTCTGGAGAATTGCTTAATTTGCTTAGATTTGTCATCTAGATATTCATCGATTTGTGAATATAGATCTTCATTAATATCTAATTTCTGTTTTGCCATATATTTAATTTGACACCCTATCTCGCAGTAAAGACTCAGATATACAACTAAGATTAATTAACTGCAAGAAGCATTATATCATACTAATATGTATGTTTTCCAATGGGAAAAATCCCTATCTCTTCATCTTATACCTACCGTATAGGACAAATAGCCTGTTTATTTTATACCACACTTCTCTCGGATATATTTTTTCTAAATCTTTAGCTATCTTCTCTGGATCATCATGCTTAGTTAAACCATACATTTTAGCAACTTTTCTAACATGAGTATCAACACCAATACCCTGATTAGCTTCATACAGCTCATTTAGAAATACATTAGCTGTCTTATACCCTACTCCTGGTAATTTTTGTAGCTTCTCTACATCTTTAGGAGGATTACCATTATATTTTTTATCTAGAATAGCTGCAGTTGCTATTATATGCTTAGCCTTTGTTTTGTAGTAATTTATACTGTTAACAAGATTTTTTACATCTTCAATATCAGCTTTAGAAAGTGTTTTTGCATTAGGGTACTTAGCAAAAAGTTTACCTGTTACCTTATTCACCTGCTTATCTGTAGTCTGTGCAGAGAGAATTATACATATTAAAAACTGAAAAGGTGTCCCCCAATTCTCTAACTCAGTACTAGCATCTGGGAACATCTTTTCAATATCATTAAGAACTTTCATTGCCTTCTCTTTTTTAGTCATATATAGCAACTTTTAGCTTATTTACAAAATCATTACCGTAATACTCTCCTAGTAAGATTAGACACTCTGGATAGGCTTCTACAATATTATACATTGATTCTCTTACCCCTTTATCTTGAATTGTAATATTTTTACTCTCCTTAGCAATATATTTCCCTATTTTGTTGCCTTTGCTATAGATTAAATTCTTTTCGTTCTTTTCCAATGCTTTATAGAAATCCTTCACCTCTTGAAAGTCTGAAATATCCAATCCATAAATATCTTTTGCAATATCTATTACATCAATGGCCTCATATTTCCCTTTCTGAGTATTCTCTAATGTAGAAAAGTCAACTAATTCTTCTAAGCAAGCAAGAACTTCTTCATTCCTATCCTCCCTCTTTTTCCAAGTACCGTTTTCCTTGGTAATAATATTCTTCCAGCCTTTACCTACCAATTTAGAGAATTCTCGATATGCCTTATCTGCATTTTCCTGAATCTCTCTCTTTTCATATTGATCCTCTTCACCTCCTCTTAGTGAACTCCAACCATCTTTCCCGTGTGTAGCACTTAATTGAATAACACACTTATCAAGTCCAAGAGAGTTAATAAGATATTTTTCCATTTCAAAACCTAAGTTTGCCAATTCCGAAATATCTTGGTTTGTAATTTTCTCAACTACCGACATTCCATACGCTATAGTCAATGCATTACTGTAAGGACCTCTATCTAAGAGCAATACACTATTTTCGACATTAATACACCTTAGAATCGATTCTAGGGCTTGAAGTCTATCTAGAGCAAACATCATCATCCTTATCTCAATTTCTTTCCTTGTGCTTTTTAATTGAGTTAAACAGTCTATGTCATCTACTCCATTCTTCAGAAAAAGTCTAATAGCAGAGCCAAAAGGTGAAGCATATTGAGGAAAAGATAATCGATATACAGATATTGAACGAGATATTAATACCTCTAAAAGGTCATGAGTAGTATCACCTTTGCCTACTTGATCAGCACCTTCAATGACTACAGATATGCAATTCACTGATACCCTATATTATTTTATCTAAAATTGTCTATTCAAGCATACCACTTTGGTAAAATAAGGACAATTAAGTGAATAAAAGAATACAGTATATGTTCAAACACATAGTCAAAGGTCAGTGTTTAAAGAGGTTTAAAATAGTTTGTACAAGCTTTGTATTCACATATTCTAGAGCTAAGAAGCTTTGAATAAATTATCCTTACTCAACCATGGTGTGATTTTATTCATATTTAGAACTCTTTTATATTAATACAAATAGTTACTTAAGGCAAAGGCTGTTTATGTAACAAAACTAAAGTACTCGTTTCTTGTGTTTTTTGCCCCTTTTACCCTATAACTCGACATGCTTGGATAAAAAATAAAGCCACTATTTCTAGTGGCTTCATCAATCCTGGCAATGACCTATCTTCCCAGGACCGCGAGGTCCAAGTATTTTAGGCGCTGAAGTGTTTTACTTCTGAGTTCGGGATGGAATCAGGTAGTTCCACTTCGCTACTATCGCCAGGCAGCAGATATTAAAGATTTAATAGCTGTTGCCTGACAGCCTTTGCTTAATAAAAAGCAGAGACTCTCAGGACATTTAGTTCTAAAGAGCGATTGAGTGATTATACACTCAAAATTGAATAGAAAATGACGAAGTCGAAAAAAGCTTTCGGTCAATTAGTGCCCCTTGGCTAAATATATTACTATACTAACACCTAGGGTCTATCAACGCGGTAGTCTTCCGCGGACCTCCCATGTAGTCAAGCTACACAAGTATATCTAATCTTGGGATGGGCTTCGTACTTATATGCTTTCAGTACTTATCC
>WOZL01000018.1 GCA_011620305.1 Candidatus Dojkabacteria bacterium
TACCTTTATCATCCATGTTTTATATTAATAAAATTAAATCATTAATGGATATTAGATTAAATGAGACTTTACAATATGTACAATCTTTTCAGCCTCTTTCCCAGTAACTTCTAAACCAGTAGGTAAATTAAGAATATGCTCCACTATATACTCTGTATTTGGACATGTCCCGATCGTATACTCTACCTTATCTAAATCTATACCCCTAGGAATAACGGGATAGTTATACCAATTACCAGCTATTACCTTAATCTTTTGTAGTTTACTCTTAACAAGATCTGGATAGTCAACTAATATGGGATATCTAATTAAAGAACCATGTAGATCTAAATCTAACAATCTAGAATATTTATCAGTAATCTTTTCTCTGTGTTTACTCAGTCTCTCGATTTTATCTAACTGATTTTTTAGTAAATGTTTCTGTTTACATGATAGTTTAAAAACGCCTTTTTGAGGAGAACCAAAATCATTTATTGAGGCTTGTGATTTGATTAATCCAAGAAATCTAAACAGAATTATTAAAAATTTCCCAAATGTAAACTTACTAAAGTATTTACTGTTAGCTAAGAATTTCGGTTTGTAATATACCTTCTTGATAAAATTCCATAATAATGGATATCTAAGATTATATTTTACTGTTCTTGCAGGCATATTAGGAATGTTTTTATATACTTCTTCCATCTTCTTCTCTAATTTCTCATTATTAGAAACTATACATCCACCCTGTGTAGTACTTACCACCTTGTCTTGGCCAAAACTAAAGAAAGAAACATCACCAAAGCTCCCTAAATACTTATCCTCCTTTTTAATATTTAAACAGTGGGCACAATCTTCAATTAGATATATCTTTTTATCTCTATCCTTATTAACCTCATCAATATATTCTTTAATCTTTTCTAACTGTGCAGGAATACCAAATGTATGCTGAATAATAACAGCTCTTGTCTTATCAGTAATCCTATTTTTAATGGATTCAAATGAGATATTGTATGTATCTTGGTCAATATCAGCATATACAGGTTTAATATCCAACCATTTTAGTGGAACTACTACTGCCATACATGTAAAAGATTGTATTATCACTTCATCTCCCTTTGTTATTTCTAAAGCTTTAAGAATGGTATAAAGAGATGCTCTACCAGTATTCGTATAGAAATGTTTTTTATCTTCAAAACCTGATAATTTTACATCAATATCGTCAACATCATTTTTTGATAAAAGCTCTTTACATAGTTTAAGGTCATCTTCTTCTATTGTAGGAATTGAGGATATAAAGACTGGCATATTTACTATTTACCTAAAATAAATATAATTGGTACTTTATCTAACTTAACATTTCTCTCTTTCCATTTAGATATTGGCATTGTAGTAACTTTTCCATCTTTATCACCAACTTTTATACCTAAACAGAGATTAAGTTCAGGAGATAGCTTTAATATATCATCATACATAACCTGATTACGGTATGGAGCTTCTATAAAGATTTGTGAACCTCTCTTTTTATTAATCCTACTCTCTAGATATCTTAAAGACTTGATTCGCTTATTAGGCTTTCTTGGTAGATATCCATTAAATGTAAACTTCTCACCATCAAGTCCACTAGCCATCAAAGTTAGAAATATCGATGAAGGTCCTATCATAGGTATAACCTCTATACCTAACCTATGACACATCAAAACAATCTCCTCACCAGGGTCTGCAATACATGGTGTACCAGCATCTGTCATTAGACCTATATCATTACCGAGCAGTATAGGTTGAAGAAGTTCTTGTAGATTATCTAAATCTGAATGTTCATCAAAAACTCTCATCTCTATCTCTCTAATAGAGTTCTCTAATTCTATAGAGGCTAAATAACTTCTTGCAGTTTTAGGGGTTTCTACAATTAAATATTTTAATCTAGAAACGATCTCAACATCTTTCTTAGTTAGTGTACTATTAAAATCACTCCCACTTATTGGTGTTGGTATTAAATACAGTTTACCTTTTTCCATTAATATGTTCTATCAAATTTAGAATCAATTTCTTCAATACCCATCTTCCAGACAATAGGTCTACCGTGAGGACATGAGTAAGGGTTTTCACACTCAAGCAATTTCGTGTACAAATTTTTCATCTCATCTCTACCCAAATTCTGTCCAGACCTTACACTAGTATGACATGCCATTGTTGCTATTATATCCTTTTTCAATCTATCTAGGTCTTTCTTTAGTTCATCTATATCTAATTCTAGTACTTCTTTAATTAATTTCTCAATATCAGCTTGTACAAATTCTACAGGCACAGATTTAATATTAAGCTTTCCATCAACAATATCAATATTAAACCCTAAGTTATTAAACAGCTCAATATTCTCTTTAACAAACTCCTCTGAGGCATCATCCACCTTAATCTTTGTGCCAACTAGTAGATTCTGTGTATCTGTATTCTCAACTTCCGTTGCTTTAGAGAGCTTTTCAAAGGTAATTCTCTCAGCTGCAGCGTGTTGGTCTATAACCCAAATAGATTCTTTAAACTCAACAATGATGTACTTATTAAACATTTGATGAAATGCAATGACCTCTTCTTTAACTTGTTCGGTAAAGTCCTGCTCATTACTATCACTCTTATGTATATTTTCAAAGAAAGAAGGCTGAAATGTTTTCTCCAAGGCTGCTCTACTAAACTTTAAACTATCTTTTATAGAACCACCTCTTGAGAAATTGATATCTCTTCTACCACTTTCGTAATGGTTAAGCTTCTTTCTGTAATCTCTATTAACTCCTTCAAAACTTTCTTTCTCAGGAATATTTTTGTAACTAACCAATTTCTCTATGCTCTTAGATACTGCCTGTTCAACTGAAGAGTACACTCTATATGGATTAAGAAACTTAACCTCTTCTTTTCTAGGATGTACATTTACATCTACTAACTCTGGCTTAATCTGAATGTTTAAGATAAAGGGGACTTTCTTACCATGAGGTATATATCTATCATATGCCTGGAATACTGACTTCGCTATCCCGTTATCCCATACATGTCTACCATTAACAAAAATATATTGATATTTAGTTCTACTCATATGATCACTAGGATGAGCTACTAAACCAGATATTTGCATTCCATTACCATCAAAAAACACACTCTCCATTCTTTCTACAAAGTCCTGCTTAACAACTTGATTTACCCTCTCCTTATCAATCTTTCCTGCTTTACTAGATGTACTCTCTAAATCAACTACCTTTTTACCATCCTTAAAAAGTTGCCAATGGATATTGGGGTAAATTATAAAGTAGGGTGTGAGTGTATTTAATATATTTCTGTACTCTGTCTGTGCTGTTTTTAAAAACTTTTTTCTTACAGGAACATTATCAAATATATTCTCTACAGTAACTACAGTACCTGACTCTCTAGCTGCTCCAGTTACTTTGTAATCATCAGGTGAGTTAAACTCTACCTTGTGAGCGATATCCTCATCCTCATATTTAGAAGTCATACTTACATTTGAAACAGCAACAATGGTTGAAAGAGCCTCACCCCTAAAACCCATACTCATCAATGTATTAAGGTCATCAAAACTCTCAAGCTTAGTTGTAGTGTGAGCTGTAAAAACTTCTGCTAAATCACCCTCAGGTATACCAACACCGTTATCAGAGACCTCAACAAGGGATATCCCTCCATCTCTAAGCTTTATAGTAATCTCTGTAGCCTCTGCATCTATGCTGTTATCAACCAACTCCTTAACAACAGAAGCTGGTCTCTCTATTACCTCTCCAGCAGCAATTTGATTAACAACCTCTTGTGGAAGTTTCTTAAGTTTTTTTCTGTTACTCATATGCCATATTGTAACATAATAAGAGGATATATATGATAGAATTAGCCATGTTAGAGAACAATTTCCAACTACAATCTAAATACAAACCTTCTGAAGATCAAAAGAGTGTAATTAAAGAACTTTCTAAGAACTTAGTAAATGGAAAAGAGAAACAAACATTACTAGGAGTAACAGGCTCAGGTAAAACATTTGTAATGGCTAATCTAATTGAGAAGTACAACAAACCTACTTTGGTACTTTCTCATAACAAAACACTAGCTGCTCAGCTGTATGAAGAGTTTACTGAGTTTTTTCCAGAGAATGCTATTAAATATTTTGTATCATACTACGATTACTATCAACCTGAGTCATACTTACCTGCTAAAGACCTTTACATAGAGAAAGAGTCACAGGTAAATGATGAGATAGAGGCTATGAGATCTAGTGCAATGAATGCTGTATTAAACAGAACTGATACGCTAATAGTTGCTTCAGTATCATGTATCTACAATATTGGTAATCCAGATAACTATGAAAACAAAGCTCTTTACTTAAGAAGGGGTACTGAAATTGACCTATCTACCCTCTCTAGAGAACTTGCCTTTATGCAGTATGAGAGAAGTACATACGATTTAGAGAGAGGTCAATTTAGAATATCTGGAGATACAGTAGAGGTATATATGAAATACGATGAGTTCCCTGTTAGAATAGAGTTTTGGGGTAATGAGATTGACAATATATCAAAAATTCATCCAATTACAAGACAGAAGATTGAGGAACTATCAGAATTAGACATTTTCCCTGCAACAGCCTTAGTTTATGAGAGAGAGACATTGCTAAATGCAATAGAGATGATTAAAAGAGATTTAAAAAAGAGAGTAGATTTCCTTAGAAATATTGGTAAGGGTGTAGAAGCACAAAGATTAGAGCAAAAAACTATGTATGACATTGAGATGATGGCCTCAGTTGGTTACTGTAAGAGTATGGAAAATTACTCAATATATTTTGATGGTAGAAGACCAGGAGAAGCACCATATACTTTACTCGATTACTTTCCAGATGACTATCTACTACTTGTTGATGAGAGTCATATAACGATACCTCAGGTAAGAGGAATGTACAATGGGGATAGAGCTAGAAAAACCAACCTAATAGAGTATGGTTTTAGATTACCAACTGCATATGATAATCGTCCATTAAACTTTAAAGAGTTTCAAAAGAGACAAGGTAAAACTATATATATTTCTGCTACTCCAGATGAGTGGGAGATACAGGATAGTAATAATACTGTAATTGAATTACTCACAAGACCAACTGGTTTACTTGATCCAGAAATTGAAGTAAGAAGTACAGAGAATCAAATTGATGATGTAATTTCTGAAATTAGAAACAATGTTGAGAAAAAACAAAGAGTTCTTGTAACTACCCTTACTAAACGCATGGCAGAAGATCTAACAGAATATCTTAAAGATATTGATATTAAAGTACAGTATCTACACTCTGATATTGATACTATAGAGCGTGTAGATATACTAAGAGATTTAAGGTTGGGTAAATATGATGTAGTAGTTGGTATTAATCTTCTTAGAGAAGGAATCGATCTACCAGAGGTATCATTAGTTATCATACTTGATGCAGACAAGGAAGGATTTTTAAGGTCTAAGACAAGCTTAGTACAGACAATAGGTAGATCTGCAAGACATGTAGAGGGCCGTGTAATTATGTACGCAGATAAAGTAACTGACAGTATGGCATACGCTATTGAAGAAACTAAAAGAAGAAGAGCATATCAGACTAGATATAATAGGGAGCATAATATTACACCAAAAAGTATCGAAAAAGAGATTAGAGATTCGATATCTAAAAAGAAAGATAAACTAGACCCAACAGTAGATCTTGATATTGAAAAATTAGATATGAAGCAAAAGAGGTTGTTAATCAAAGATTTAGAAAGTAAAATGTTATTAGCAGCTGAGAATTTACAGTTTGAAAAGGCTGCAGATTTAAGAGATGAGATTAAAGAAATTAAATTAAAACTTAAGTAATATGTTTGACATATTTCATTTTAAGCAAAGATATGGATTAGCTCTAGGCTCTGGAGGATTTAAAGGCTTTGTGCACATAGGAGTTATTAAAGCTCTAGAAGAATTAGATATTGAAGTTACCCATATAGGAGGTAGCAGTATTGGCTCTATAGTTGGTGGTATGTACTCACTTTGGGGAAATATTGATAAAGTTGAGGAAGTTCTTCTTGGATATGATAAGAAAAAACTACTAGATATGTTTAGTTCTGATATAGGGCTTTTGCAAGGCGTATTTAAAGGTGATAGCTTTATAGAAGAATTAGATAAGCTAGTTGGTAATGCGAGTATATCTGATTGCTTAACTCCTTTTGTAGCTGTTTCTGTAGATATTAATACTGGAGAAAAGATATATCATACTTCTGGCCTGCTTAAGGATGCTATTAGAGCAAGTTGCTCAATACCTTTTGTATTTAAACCGTATGAATTCAATGGTAGAAATTTAGTAGACGGTGGTCTTGCTGAAAGTGTCCCTGTAGAAGCTACTAAAAGTATAGGTGCAAAAAAAGTATTAGGTGTAAATGTACAAGGGTTTCCACAAAATATAGATGATAAACTGAATTTAAAGACATTATCGGAGAGAGCATATAGGGCAGCTGTATACCATCTATCCCAAAAGGATTCTGCATTAGCTGAAAAATCTCTACTTTTCAATTTTATAGATATGAATAGTATGGATATGGTAGATAATGCTGAAGACCTAGTACAGATGGGATATAAGGAGACAAAGAAAATGTTTAGTTAGTTCAAAAACTATCAATTTCATTTGGTTGCGGGACATGGATTCGAACCATGATCCTCGGCTTCAAAGGCCGGTGTCCTACCATTAGACTATCCCGCATCAAGCTAAATATTATACTACAGAAAGTATATATTGAAAAAACATCTCTAAACAAGTAACCTTAAGTATGGAGATTAAAAGAAAGAAAAAGAAAGTAAAAAATAAGAAGGTCTTATTTAAATCAGAAAGTAATGACCTTAAAAAACTCCGAAGAAAAAGAAAATGGAAAGCACTAAAGGAGAAGATAGATGTAAGGAAAATTCTTATGTGGATTCTTGTAACAATCCTCCTAATAGGAGTATCTCTTGGCATATCATCCATATTAGGTTCTGATGAAGAAGAAATAGTTCAAGAGACAGAATATGTCTTAGGACTTGATGAAAT
Source organism: Candidatus Dojkabacteria bacterium (assembly GCA_011620305.1). Taxonomy (GTDB): domain Bacteria; phylum Patescibacteriota; class Dojkabacteria; order SC72; family SC72; genus WOZL01. Next base: position 7,040 of record WOZL01000018.1, read on the forward strand.
ACCAGTCTTTCCCAAAAGTACATTCCTTTTTGCACAAGACTTTGATAACGAGAGTGTTAAAGATATGCTAGCTAAAGGTCAGAGTGCATACAAGATAAACAGTAAAAACACCTTTGAGAATGTTAAAGAGTACTACGCTAATGAGTTAATAGGTAGAGGGTGGAATCTTGTATTAAATGTGGATATAGGTGCCGAAGATAAAAGATTTGGTCAATACTGGGTAAAAGGAGATCAAGGATTAAGAATATATTCGAAATTTAATGATATATGGTACGAGTCCATAACACCTGAGGAGGCTAAAAACGGATTAAGTAATAGGGTTAGTGAAGAGATAGAGATAGATATGCTACTTGCAGGAAGTGATTACCAAGATCTACTTCCAGATTATCCATGGCAAATAAAAGTACCTAAAGATTACTTAATTAGATATGAAGTATCTGAATTTGAAAAGTTAAGGGCTGTAAAATTCCAGAGAATATCTACCGGCCAATTTATTACAATCTATCCAGTAGGATACTGGGGTTCAAAAGCATTAGACTTTCAATTAGAAGATTACACAGATATGTTAAGCCAAGGCTCTGAAAATTGGAGTATTATTAACAGTACCGTTACATCTTGGAGAGGTAATTCTTCCTTAAAAGGGACTATTGCTTCAGATTTAAATCAACAAGAGATCCTCATATTAAAGAATGAAAGGAACAAAGTTACATATGTATTAAGTACTGAAGATAGCTCAGACCCTCTCTATGAATATATTATTGAAAATATTAAGTATCTTGGTCAAGAAGATGAGACTTCACAGCCTTAGATACTTTTCTGTTATTAATTACCTCATTTATCTCATCAACAGATGCTTTCCTTATACCTTTAATATCTTTAAACTCTTTTAATAATTCTTTTCTTCTCTTCTCCCCTACTCCAGGTATACTTTCAAGTTTAGAACGTTTACTCTCTTTTCTAGCACGTTTACGATAGTGGGTAATTGCAAATCTATGTGCCTCATCTCTTAGATCAACTAGTAGGGCTGGGTTCTCAATATCAATTTGATAAACTTTGTTATCTCTAACTATCCAAAACTCATCCATTTTACTAAAACCAGCTCTCTTTAAATGTTTCCCTTTAGAGATTCCCATAAGAATTATATCTTTAGGTAAATATTTCTTTATTACTCCTAACTGTGATTTCCCACCATCAATTAGAATTATGTCAGGCTTACTGCCTAGACTGTCATCCTTCTCACTCCCAATATGCTTTATACGCCTCTGTAGTACCTCCTTGAGCATTGCTGGGTCATCAGGGGTGTCTTTACCCTTTATTTTAAATATTCTGTAC
>WOZL01000108.1 GCA_011620305.1 Candidatus Dojkabacteria bacterium
AAACTATACCTAATTCCTTAGGTATTGGTTGAATTCTCTTCCTCCCTTTGTCGCCCTTGACAACTCGCTTGTCTTCAAATTCTTTTCGTTTCTCGCCTAGAGTAATAGCCTCAAGGAGCAGTATTATGAAAAGAAATACTGTGACTCCGATAAGCCACGGCTGGATATTGATTCCGGCCCCTTTCAAAAAGGAGTATCCTAGTGCTCCTACAAAAGTGAAGCCGATTTGGAAAATATTTGAGAAAGAATGGTCTTTCAGCTTTACATACTGAATTACATTCTTAAATCCCAAGAACAGCATTCCAAACATAAACACAGACCATTCCAAGAAATAACTTAATGACATTATTGTCTCCTTTCTTAGTAGAACCCAATCCATCTTCTATTTATATTTTTGTATAAATAAAAAACAAATTGGGCCTACTAAGAAAATATTAGAGAATATAGTAGAACCTTTTTAAAGAGCAGTTAACACTGGTATATGCAATATATACACAGGACCACTATTATACTATAGGATAATTAGAAATTCAATCTACTCTTTTAATAAAAGAAAACTTCTAAACAGCTCTAAACCACCATTAAACTCATACAAAGTAACCTCAACATTACCCATCAAAGAAGGATCTAACCTATCGAATCTTAAAAAAGTATCCTCACCATACTGTAAAACTGAAACATAAGAAGACTCTATATACGCCCTATCACCCTCTGAGTCAGTAAAAGACAAGTTCTTTACAATATCATCCACAGAAATATACTCAAAAACCCAAAACTGCTTAGTACGACTAGTAAGAGTAATAGAGGGATAGAAAATGACAAGATAACCATTATTAGTAGAAATAATATCAAGTACAGGCTCCTCTGCCTTGTTCCAAACTACATCCTCAAAAACCCACTGACGACTATTAATTTTTAAATTAAGATTTCCAAGATATACATCTTTCCACACATCATTGTTAAGAACACTCTTCATTTCAAAAATACCACTAATAAAAATCTCATCATTCGAGTAAACCACTCTACCCTCCCTATCATAATTAACACTCTCTTCCTCTACTTCATTGAAATTTTCAAAATATGAATCAGTAATACAACCCTCTACATCTAAACCCTTCATCTCAGGACACCCTATACCAGTACCAGAATTAACCCATACACCCCTTAAAGCACTACTTCCAAGAACCTCTCTTTGATCCTCTGTTTCAAACTCTTTATTTGCTAAGAAATAGCTACACAGTGTTAAAGCACAAACTACAGTAAAAACAAGAATATACCCATCACTCTGTAAAAATTCTCTAAAAGCTTTTTTTCTATCTCTAGACATTGGGCAGTTTAAAAAAATTATATGCTCCTTCTACCCTCTAGCGCTCTCTTTAAAGTTAACCTATCAGCATACTCTAAATCAGCACCAGTAGGCAGACCCATAGCTAACCTACTTATCAATATTGTACCCTCTTTTACCTCTTTTTCAAACATGTCATTAATATAGCTGGCTGTAGCTTCTCCCTCTAAATTAGGGTTTGTTGCTACGATAATCTCTAACTCCTTACCATCAATATCCTCCATCATCTGTTTTACTCGCTTTTTTAAATCTTTAAATCTTAAATCCTTTGCCCCTATACCCTCTGCTGGAGAAATAACACCACCTAATACAAAGTAAAAACCATCGTAAACAGCAGAATTTTCAAAAGCTACTACATCTAAAGGTTCCTCTACAATACATAGCTTGTTCCTTTTCCTAATAGGGCTACTACATATATCACAAATCTTCTTATCTGAAACATTAAAACAATATTTACAGAATGTAATACTCTCATCCATATCACCTAATGCATCTGCAAGTTTCTTAGCATCATGATTAGGTGAACGAAGATAGTGATATGTCATCCTAGCAGCAGTCTTAGGACCTACCCCAGGTAGTTTACTAAATTCATTAATAACTTTTTCTACAGATTGAGGTAATACAGACATATCAATTCCTAGCTAAACATATTCTTTAAAGAATCTAGGTCCATATCTTGAGCCATCTGCTTTTGCATCTTCTTTTGATAGTCTTTGAAGGCTTCTTTCATCCTTTTCTTAATATCATCAAGACTTTGAGTATCTAGTATCTCTTCATCAATATGAATATCCTCAAACTCTTGAGCAGCGTTCATAAAGATTTTTAATAAGCCATCCTTAGACTCACCTACTATCTTTTTCTCTCTAAGTTTTTTCTGCATCTTTTTAGCTTCACTTTGCATTTTTAGCATTTCTCTTACATTTGGCATGATTAAAAGTTGATTAAATAAAATATCTGAAATATTATACATCAAAACAGGAAAATGATTACATCCCCTCAAAGATTGCCTCTACATCAATATTCGATTTAAAACTCTTCTCAGCTTTTTGCTTCTTCTTAGGTAAATTCTTTAAAACAACATCAACACTAGATTTCATCCTAGGTTTGGCTTTCTCATTAACTGTACACTCTAAACCACATGAAATATTAAAGATATCCTTTAAAACAGCACTAATAGCATCTCTACTTTGTGGACAATCTATCTGATCTTTGTAAAACTGAAATGGTACTTCTATATACAACTTACCCTTTTCATATTTAATAGGTTTTGAGGTATCTAGGAATGCATAAAGATGCTTATGTACAGGCTTAATTGCTTTAGCAACCTTACTCCAATTCTTCTTAATATCTTTAAAATCAACATCATCGTGTACTACTGTTACAGAAGCAGAACCGCTACTATCAACATCGTTATCCACATACTCCTCTGATAAGTCTTCTTCTTCCTCCTCTTCTTCCTCTTCCTCTCTACTTTGAGGTACACAGAACTCAGGAATTATCATCTCCATTACTAGTGATTGATTACCACTTCCCTTTAAGCTCCTCTCGATATCTAGAAACGACTTTACAAGCCTTAGAATGTCTCTTTGAGACACTTTAGTGTAAAACTGGTAATCTAACTCCTCATCCTTAATCTTAGCTACTAGAGCCTCTCTAAGAATCTCAAGGGTATATGATACAAACTGCTGAAAGTTAATTCCCTTCTCCTCAATATCCTCAATTAACTCTAAAGCCTCTTTAGGTTCATTATCTGCCAAATGAGTAAGTAGTAAATCCACCATCTCTACATCTGGTAACCCAAGAAGTAATCTAACCTCCTCCTCTGTAATCTTTTTATCCTTTCCACTTTGACCACTAAATACTACATCGAGCAAAGAAAGAGCATCACGATAGCTACCCATCGCATTTCTAACAAGTATTTTCATAGCATCATCCTCTATCTTCATTCCCTCACCCTTAGCACTTCTTTCAATAACTTCTTGAATCTCCTTATCTGTACCTAACCTAAAATCATATCTTTGGCACCTTGAAAGTATTGTTGGAGGTAACTTATGAACTTCAGTAGTAGCCAATACGAATATCACATGCTCTGGAGGCTCTTCTAAGGTCTTAAGTAAAGCATTGAAGGCCTCTGTTGTAAGCATATGTACCTCATCAATGATATATACCTTGTATTTCCCCTCTGTTGGAGAGAATTCTATCTTCTCCTTAAGTTCTCTAATCTGATCAATTCCCCTATTAGATGCAGCATCTATTTCAATTAAATCTAAAAAGTTCCCACTATTAATTGCTCTACATACTCCACATTCACCACAGGGATTTCCATCTTTAGTAGGATTTTCACAATTAATCGCTTTAGCTAATATCCTTGCAGCACTAGTTTTACCAGTACCTCTAGAACCAACAAAAAGGTAGGCATGTGTAAGCTGATTATTCTTTACAGCATTCTTAAGAATTTTAGTAATATGCTCTTGGCCAATTAATTCGTCAAAATTCTGAGAACGATATTTTTGATACAGTACTGATGACATAGTGATATATCTTAGACTACTATTTTGTCCTATGTAAAGTAGATTTTTTGTATACGGGTTAAGAGCTTTAGTGACAAGCTTACTCAGTTTTCATTCTACTCACAGCTTCCTTTAATATACGTGTATACAATCCGTAACCAACAGAGTTAATAACTCCAGATTGATTTTTACCAAGGATATCACCTGCCCCCCTTATCTCTAAATCCCTATTAGAAAGGATAAAGCCTGAACCTAGTGCCTCTGCTTCTTTAAGAGCATTTAGTCTAAGTGCACTATGCCCTTTTAGTCTATCGAACATAAAACAGGCGTATGCTTGTCTACTTCCCCTCCCAATACGTCCTCTAATTTGATAAAGTTGGGAGAGACCATACATAGTTACATCGTCAATGATTAAAGTGTTTACATTAGGGATATCTATACCATTTTCGATAATGGTGGTACATATCAAAACATCAATTTTACCATTAATAAACGATAACATAGTTTGTTCAATTCTTTTATTAGTCATCTGACCATGCAATATTTCTACTACGGTATTAGGGAAAAGATTATCTAATCTCTTCTTAACAGACTGTATCGTCCCCACCCTATTATGCAAGAAGAATACCTGCCCATTTCTATCTAATTCTCTTCTAATTACCCTTTCTATCTCATCCCATGAGAATTTGCAGAATTCATTCTTAATATCTTTTCTTCCAATTGGTGGTGTAGCTAATACTGAGATATCTCTAATACCCATTAGTGAAAGATTTAGTGTACGAGGTATAGGAGTTGCTGTCATAGAGAGTATATTACTATCTACCCTCATCTGTTTTAGGTGTTCTTTCTGTTTAACACCAAATTTCTGTTCCTCATCTACAACTACTAGATTCAAATTTTTAAACTTAACTGATTTAGAAAGTAATGAGTGCGTACCAATTACAATATCAATTCCCCCACTCTCTAATCCACTAAGGGTTTTCTCTTTCTCTTTAGGAGTACTAAATCTACTTAGAGACTCAATGGTAAATGGATAGTCCTTAAATCTTTCTTTAAATACAGAGATGTGCTGCTCTACCAGTACTGTAGTTGGGGCTAATACTGCTACCTGATATCCTGCATTAACTACTGCAAATACAGCTCTCATAGCTATCTCAGTTTTACCAAAACCTACATCACCTACTAACAATCTATCCATAGGGGTACTGTTTTGGAAATCATCTAAAATATGCTTTGTTGTTACTAACTGATCCTCTGTATCTTTAAATTCAAATTTACTTACAAACTCCCAGAAGTCTTCAATATCTTTTTCGTGACTAATAACCTTATCTGTCTTAACTGTAGAACGAAGAGCATATAGCTGTAGAAGCTCCTTAGCTATATCCTCAGCCTCTTTTTTAGCTCTTTTAGATATTCTACTCCATACCCCACTATTAAGCCCTGTAAGCCTAGGCTTCTTTCTTCCAGTACCAATATATTTAGTAACCTTATCTACGGCAGTAAATGGAATTAAAAGTCTATCATTTTTAGCATAGTGAATATCTAAATATCTAGAACTATCTACTTCCTTTACTCCCTTAAACACACCTATACCATGGTCTTCATGTACAAGATAGTCGCCAGGAACTACCTTCTTAAGTATTTCCAATGTACTCTGATCAATATCAGCATTCTTTCTATGCTCAGATAGGTCTATCTCACCTAAGACTTCTAAATCTGTTAAAAGAAGAAGTTTAGAAGACTCGTGTATAAAGCCTCTATTTAAATCTTTCTCAATTACAGTACCAGCTTCAAAATATTTATCAATATATTTCTGTAACTTACTATTACTTCTCTCAAATCTTTCAAAGTTTCTAGTTAAATACCATATCTCATATCCTAAATTTTGGTAATTTTTAAGAATATTCTCTGTTGTATGTAAATCGGTATAGTTATATATCCCAGGAATTCTTTTTAACCCTACATCATCAGAAGCAATTTTTTCTTCAAAACTATTTACCAAATACACTAGTTTACTCTTTGAGAAATTCTCACTACCAACAACCTGAGAAGAGTCCTGTGCAAGTATATCTTTAGAACCAACCTCACTAATACTTCTCCTATTCTCTGGTTTTACTATCTCTATACTCTCAATCTCATCTTCCCAAAGACTAATTCTTAGCACATTGCTCATACTGTAAGGCCAGATTATTAGTACATCTCCAAGTATAGAGAACTCTCCTACCTCCCAGACTCTTTCTACTTTTTTGTAACCTAAGTCTAAGAGATCTCTAGTTTGAAATTTCTCACCCTTCTCTAGCCTTAAAACCTTTAACTCTTTTTCATCAATATTTTCTGATAGATATACAGAACATTTACATATACGACCTAAAACTTCAGCAAATAACTCTTTAAACTCCTCAGCTACATTAGAGAAGTATATTTGCTCTTTAGATATATCAAATCTTCCTGCTAATCTATCAAAAAGTTTTTTATTTGTTGTATTAATGCTTGAACTCTGCATACGAGAGATTATAATAGATAGAGAATAACTTTGTAAGCAAAATGTATGTTTTTAGCACATGCCCCTATCTCTTATCTAGCAAATGAGAGTATACAAAAAGAGAAAATTTCTACATTAAAGAACTCTCAACAGATATTTATAGCTGTTCTTTCTTTAATATTTGGGATTCTCCCAGACTTTGATTTCCTTATCCTTATGATGTTTGATAGACCCTCATATACTCATCATGACTTCTTTACTCATACCCTCTTTTATTGGACAGCTTTATGGCTAATCCTACTCTTACTTTCAAAGTTAATATACCCTTATCTTAATCGCAAAACTAAGCAGTTTCTAACAGAGGATTTTCTAAAGATTATACTTAATGCTTTTTTAATAGCAGGGCTATCGCACTTTTTAGCTGATCTCTTGATAGGACATATTATGTTGTTTTACCCTATATCGGATAGGCAATTTACAATATTAAGATATCTTTTTGAGCCTAGTTACTTCACTGGATATTTTGGAAGTGTGTATTTTGCTATTGAGATTCTAATAATAGGAATCTTCTTTATGGTATTTAGTAGAAAGTTTCTTAAAAAGCATAAATGGGATAATTTTGTAGCATATATATTACTTGGGATATCAGTTATTTATATATTCTTTACAGCCTTTATGAATATACAGACTTACAACAACAGCTTTTGGGGTGATAGTAATAAACCAATTATGGATGATGACAAAGACTTTGACACTCTTAGAGATGTTGAAGATTGGGATTTAGATAACGATGGTATCGATAATATTACTCAAGCAGATTATCAAGAGGTGATTAGCAATGTAGAAAGTATAATTGATAGTAATAAACTGGCTATGGGAGAAGATGAGAATATTTTGGACAAAGTATTTTTAAAATACGGTGCTTTAAACTCATATAGGCTGATATCTCAGGCTTTCTTTGAGGCTAATGCACCTATAGAACCTGTACTTAAGGACCATTATCTTAAGTCTCTTGATAACAAGAAGTATACAGTTTCCTTTGACCATGTAGAGATGTTAAAAGATTTTTTTGAAAGTAAAGATATGCTAATAGAGTTAAATTATAAAGCGAAGCCTCTAATAATCCCTGGGAAGATCTTCTTCTTACTAGATGATAAAGGTGAGATTATGAATGTTGGGATAACACTGTTGGATAATAATGTTGGAATCGTACTACCTGGAGAGAGATATGTACAAAGACACAGTTTAGATGGAATACTCCTTTTCTATGGAGATACTATACCCACTTTTCAAATAGTTCAGTAAAGATAAGGTCATCACAAGCTTCAATAATTGCCCCATTAAGAATCTCTCTCTCTTCTTTTTTAAATTTCTTTAGTACATACTCCTCTCCTGGGATATCTTGTCCCTGTCTATTATCTATACCTAGTCTAACTCTCCAGAAATCTTTTGTACCTATTGCTTCTTCTACACTCTTAACACCGTTATGTCCTTTAGGTGATTTCCCTTTCTGTATCTTATACTCACCCAACTTAATATCTAAATCATCATGGAAAAGTATAAACTCATCTATGTCGTATCTATCATATACTCTTTTAACAGCCTCCCCTGCTCTGTTCATTGGCGTCTGGTTCCTTTGTAAAAGTATTACCTCCTCTTGACCCCATCTAACTATTGCAACCTCAGAGAGAAGCAATCTGTCTCTTTTAAGTGGGGTATGGGCTATAAAGCCTTCAAATCTTAAGACTTGCCTCATAGCGTCTATAGCATAGAATCCAGCATTATGTCTTGTATTATGATATTTGATATCATCATTTCCTATTCCTGTTATTAGAATCATTTCTGTATCATCTCTTTTAAAAATTTATTAACTAATTCCTCTTGTTTAATATACATTGGTTCATCTTTGTAATCAACCTCATCAAATTTACTTTTATGCTCAAATCCTTT
>WOZL01000032.1 GCA_011620305.1 Candidatus Dojkabacteria bacterium
TACTATAATAGAATGAAGAAGTTAGATGAAAAATTAAGAGAATTTAAGTTTGAAGGTAAGTTAACGGGAGCTGTAGGTAATTGGAATGCTCTTGTAGATAGATATCCTAATATAGATTGGGTGAAAGTTAATAGTGAGTTTGTTGAAAGCTTGGGACTTAAACCCAATATGTTTACAACACAGATACTACCCTATGAAAACTTAATAGAATATCTACATCTTACACATCAATACAACTATATATTAGTAGACATGGCTAGAAACATGTGGATATATATTAGTGAGGGATATTTTAGACTTAAGGTAAATAAAAAAGAGGTTGGTTCTTCTACAATGGCGCATAAAGTTAATCCAATTGATTTTGAAAGATGCGAGTCTAATTTAATAATGTCATCTGGTATTATAGAAACTTTAGCTAGGAACTTACCGATAAACAGACTACAGAGAGATCTTACAGATAAGCATATAATCAGAGAGTTAGGTCCTCTTATGGCTAGAGCAGTATTAGGATATGCGAGTATATCTGAGGGCCTTAAGAAAGTATCTTTTAATAATGAGAGAGCTAAGAAAGAACTTACTGACCATTGGGAAATACTTAGTGAGCCTATGCAAACTATACTAAGAACACACGGGTATCAGGATGCATATGAGGTTATTAAAGATAAAACAAGAGGTAAAAAATTAACTGAGGATGAGTATATACAATTGGTAGATGAATTGCGTATTTCTAAAGAGGCTAAGAAAGAATTACAAGAACTAAGACCTGACAAATATATAGGTTGGGCCAAAGATATAGTTAAAGAAATAAAATAACAGATTTCACTCTCATTTTCAAATATCTATGATATACTAAATGCGTTTTCTATGAAAAACAAATACATTGAAATAAAAAATTTAGAACGAGTATACCAACCTAGTAGTAAAGTTAAGGTAGATGCCCTTAGAGGGTTAAATATAAGTATTAAAGAAGGAGAGATGGTATCTGTAGTAGGAAGCTCAGGATCAGGTAAATCTACTCTACTCAATATCTTGGGAGGATTAGATTGGGATTACAGAGGAGAGATAATTGTAGATGGTAAGGATATTAGAGAGTACGATGAAAACTACTACAGAAGATATATAGTGGGTACAATATTCCAAACATTTTACCTAATACCTACCCTAAATGTAGAAGAGAATATATTACTACCACTTAAGTTTGGTAAGAAGATGTCTAAGAAAGAAACTCATGAGAGGCTTGAAAAATTGTTAGATGCTGTAGGATTAGCTGATAGAAGAGATCACATGCCCAAAGAACTCTCAGGTGGACAAGCACAAAGGGTAGCGATAGCTAGAGCATTGATTGATCAACCTAAGATTGTTTTAGCTGATGAACCCACAGGTAATTTAGATAGTAAAACTGGAGCACAGATACTAGATCTACTTAATAAGTTAAACAAAGAAGAGAAAACTACAATGATTGTGGTGACTCATGATATGAAGATAGCTGATAAGACAGAGAGAAAGATAAAGTTAGTAGATGGAAGAAATGTTTAAATATGCAATAGACTTAGTATTTAGAAGAAAACTGAGAACATTCTTAACAAGCTTAGGCATACTAATAGCTGTCATGCTTATGTCTTTCATACTCTTTGGTATGTCTGATTTAGAATCACTAATAGTAGGACAATTCACTGAACAGTTTAAACCAAATGAACTAACAGTAGGCACTATGGATATGACCAGTATGATGGGGGGTGCACTATCTGCACCTACTAAAGGAGAAGTCGAACAAGAGGAAATGATACTTAACTCTGAAGCTGTTGAGAAGATTGAGAATATTGAAGGGGTTGAAACAGTGAATCGTATAGTAAGCATTAGGGGTTTAGATATATATCTAGAGGACGATGATGTGCCGTATCCTAGAGGCTTTCCAATGGCCACAGACATTTCAGGAGACTCTGCTATGATTGGAGACTTACTTGAGGGTGATGACCTATCTTTAGACGGAGATGAGGTCTATGTTAGTGATTTTGTATCCAAATTCTATGAATTTAGTAATGAAGAGATGTTGGGTAAGAAAATCATATTAAAGAGTTCAACAACTTCAGTATTCTCAGCACCATCTAAGAGTAATATAGCTAAGGAGTATGAGTTAACTATAGTGGGTGTTACAGATTCGGGGAATAGTGCTCTGTTTATTGGATTAGATAAAGGATTAGAGATTGCTGCAGATTTAGGTGGATATGACAGTAAGGAAGAATTCTTAGATACCGTAGGATATACACAACTATTACTTTCTACTGATATTGATAAGACATCTGAGATTGAGGACTACATTGTAGATGAGTTAGGTTTCTCTGTATTATCAACAGAAACATTAATGGAGTTTGTATCCACTATAACTGGTGGTCTTACAGTAGCCCTAATACTGTTTGGTTCTATATCAGCTCTTGTAGCATCTATAGGTATCATCAATACTATGATTATGAGTATATATGAACAGACTAAGGAAATTGGTATCATTAAAGCTATTGGTTCTTCTAATATACAAGTACTCATAATATTTCTAATCCAATCTGCTATGATTGGTTTAATAGGTGGTCTACTAGGTTTGGGTGTTACATATATATTAATGAAAGTTATTGACCCCTTTATTGTTGATTTACTAATTGAACAGGGTTTTACTGTTAATAATTTCTTTAACTTCAGATTTGACTATGCGATATATATTACACTAGGAAGTATATTAATTGGTATATTAGCTGGTCTATATCCTGCATATAAAGCTTCTAGGTTAGATCCTGTTAAAGCTTTAAGGCATGATTAATCAAGATTTATTTTCTTCTCGACTTATAGTATAATCTAGAATGATAGAAACAAATGAAAACATAGTAAGCTATGAGAAGTTTGAACCCTTTAGTTCAGAATACCTTGAGGGTTTAGAAGTATCAGATGAAATAGATGAATTTGAGGTAAGAGAAGCGATTAACTCATCTCATCCTCTTTATGATTGGCTTAAGATAAGTTATATGCAAGATAATTTTGATATCGAAATTCCAGACAGTTGGATAGAAGAGGATAGGAAGTATATAGTTGCATCCTTTGAAATATTAGAAGGGATTATTGCTTGGAGGAAAGCCGTAAAAAGTGGAATCAATAAGGAGAATTATCTCGAAGATCTTAATGAGAAAATTAAAGAGACCCTCCTAATCAAAGAAGGCAATGAATACTTCTCTGATTACCCTACTTCTAAGCTAACTCAAGAAGAAGTAATGAATGTGCTATTTTACGTAGGGCATTTCCTATCCAGAGAGTAATTACTAGATATTTGCTTTTTTAACTATTTCAGGATATTATCATTTATAAGCTTTTTTTATTCCATTGTGAGGGTCAAAGAGAAATATCTCCCAGAGCTCCAAGAGATAGAATTAGTTTAGATATTAATTTTTTATTTTTTATATATAATGTCCAAAAAACTATTTGTAGGTAATATCGAATGGGGTGCTACCGAAGAAGATTTAAAGGAACTCTTTGGTCAATATGGTGAGGTTGAAGAAGCTATCATCATTAAAGACAGAATGAGTGGAAGATCAAAAGGTTTTGGTTTTGTAACATTTGCTGAGGATGCAGATGCTGAAAAAGCTATCGAAGCTCTTAGTGGTCAAGATCTTAACGGAAGAGAGTTAGTTGTCAACGAGGCAAGACCAAGAGAGTTCTAATATTGATTAGATACTTATTTAGAAGCCAGGGTTTATCCCTGGTTTCTTTTTTTATACTCTTTTGTGTACAATGAAATATGGAAGAACTGCCAACTAATGAAACAAATAGTGCTGAGAATTTAGAGAGTTCAAATGAATCTTCTCAAAATGGTAATGATAATGGAGACAAGACATATACTAGAAGAGAATTCAATAAAATTTTGGGTATGACTGGACTAGCTTTCCTTTTGGCTTCCTGTGCTCCGGATAAGATGATAGAGGCTGCTCAGGATAATGTGAATTTGCAGAATAATGTAAATACTTTAAATGAGGATTTCTATGCTAGGATAGATCAGTATGTCAATGCTAAAGGGCTATTTAACTATGAAAAATATTCAAATATTTATCCTGAGTTTAATCAGTATATTGAAAGTATAGATAGATACTCTCAAGAAGTTGAGAGAATGTATGGTATTCACACAGGTATTATGAAGGCCCTAGCCTCTTCTATTTTGGTATCAAATGTAGGAAGAGAAAACAGTCCAAATGTTGAAAAGGAGTATCAAAAGATTGGCATTATGGGTCTTAGAGGAGCTGATGTATTTCCAGTAATGTCAAAAGCTTTTGGTGAGCAATATACATACCAAGATTTAGAAAATCCAAATGCTAGTATCTATATCACTATGCTTTACATGGCTGAGAGATTAAAGAGTATACAGAGTAATGGAGATGGGAAAGAATTGCTTTCATTAATACTTGCTGATTACTACGGCGGTTCCATACTTCAAAAAATTGTTAAAGGTGAGGATAGTATAGAGAACTATCCTGGATTAAAATATGGTTATGATCTCTATAACAAAACCTTTAAGATTTTAAAAGGAGAGTCAACTGAGCTCCAAACTGAAGAATCAACAGAAGTAATTACTCCTGAACAGGATATTTCAGATCTTGAAGTGGAACCTGACGTCCTAGAAGTGCTCACTCGTGCTGAATCTATATGGTTTAAGTCAAAGTTTAATCAGTATAGGAGAATATTTGTATTACAGGTAGATAAATATATTGAAAAAGCCAGGATGTTCATTCCTGAGATAACAAAAGCCCAGCTTCTATCTGTATTTCTCACGATAGCAAGAGCTGAGAGTATGGGTGGAGTGAGAAAAGAGATTGAGAACCCAGATCCAAGTCTTAACAAAGAAGATATTGCTGTTGGTTGGTATCAGATAGTTCCTAAATGGAAACATCTTGAGAGATTTAATAAGGAAATGCATAAAAATTATACTTACGATGATATGGTTAATAATGATGTAGCAAGTATAGAGGCTGGAATATGGACGTTAATGCAATATAGTGACTCTATGGATATCAAAGAACTAATGAAGAAGTTTAAAGGAGGTTGGAATTTTGGAGATATGTACAATCAACCTGATGACACTCTTTGGTGGAATAGAGTTAAATATGGAGTTAAGTCTCTTCTAGGTAATGATCCTTTTAATATGAGGTATATAAGTTATTTAGCACCTAAAGATATATATGATAGTGAAGGAAATTTTATTAAGCAGGTTTGGTCAGGTCCTTTTGAGGGAAGCTATTTTGAAGCATCACCTCACATCGGTGTAATGAGTCCAGATTTACAGATTGAAGAATAAAAAAAGGAGGGTACTGGACTTACACCAGAACACCAATTCTCAAAATCCGAAGACATAAGAAAAGGTGGATGGTTAAACAACCAACAATACCCTCCATAAGTGCGAGGCACTGGAGTTACACCAGAGCATCAAATCTCAAAATCCGAAGACAAGAGATAAGATGGATGGTTAAATCAACCAACAATACCTCGCATAAGTGTAGAGAGCCGGGCTTACACCGGAGCAACAACCACAAGAAAAGTAATAAAACAAATCAAGCGGGTCTTACAATCCGAAGAAAGTAAGAACGAAGGAAGGTTTAAAACAACCTACAACTCTCTACATAATGCAGGACACTGGAGTTACACCAGAGCATCAAATCTCAAAATCCGAAGACAAGAGATAAGATGGATGGTTAAATCAACCAACAATACCTCGCATAAGTGTAGAGAGCCGGGCTTACACCGGAGCAACAACCACAAGAAAAGTAATAAAACAAATCAAGCGGGTCTTACAATCCGAAGAAAGTAAGAACGAAGGAAGGTTTAAAACAACCTACAACTCTCTGCATTACAAAGATTTTTAATGATCTAGGATTTAATAATAGCGAAAATATTTAGGTTTTGCAAGTACATACAATATCTTATAGTAATTTAATCTGTAATTCCATTACTAAGTAATTTCATCTATAATAAGCAGTATGAATAACTACACCAATCTAGATAGTCTCAACTTATCCAATACTTATAAAGTTGAACAGCTGAAAAAATGTTTTGAAAAAGATGGTATTTCTCTTATAGCTATAGATATAGATAATACCCTAGTGGATACTAGTCCATTTTACAATAGATACGTAAGAAGAATTAATTTAGAACTTGCACATGAAATTGACTCTAACAAAGATCCTGAAGAAATTGCTGATGAGATATCTGAAGTAATTTGGAGAACATATAGAGAGGGGGGTTATAAACCTCAACTCATTTCAGAGCTATATCTATATTCTCTTGGTTTATATATTCAGAAAGAAGTCTCCTCTTCTCTTAAAGAACGAATAGAAAAACATTTTGCTGATTTCTATACTACAAGTCCTCCACTTTTTGAAAAGACTCCTATGTTAGTTAATTCATTCCTATCTACAGGTACAGCAATTGTATTTCATTCACATGCTCAAGATGGTTGGACTGAAATTAAAATTAACAAAATTATGAAAGAATGTGGTTTAGATAAATATGATATACAACTACCATATTTAGGTACTCCTATTGATAAAGATAAGGATGCAGATAGCTGGCTTAAAGCATATAAAGTTGCTGAGAAACATTACGGTATTAAAGTTAAACCAGAAAATGTATTAAATATTGGAGATAATTGGATAACAGACATATATCCTGGGTTAGAGGCTGGATGTAGAAATTTCATATGGATAAGAAATCATACTAAACCTTCAGATGATACAGTTGATAAGTATGGAGATATTAAGATAGTAGAAACAGAAGCACTAGATACAGCTATAGATGACTATCTATCTCACTGTCCTATTTAACAAATATCTCCTTTATATTCTTAACCAAATCCTCTTTACTTAACATACTCTGATTACCAGATTGCATATTCTTCAAAGTATATTTATCCTTTTCTACTTCTTCTTCACCAATAATAACTACATAAGGAATATTTAATCTGTCTGCATATTTAAAACTACCTTTAAGACCAAAAGCTACCTCTGTATTAATTCCTAATTCTCTTAAAGTATTTCCAAGCTCTAATCCATATCCATCGAAACCTTCCATAGCTATTACTAAAATTTTAGTAGGGGTATCTTGGTCTAGAGTAATCTCATTATTCTTTAACAAGCAATCAAACAGTCTAGTTAACCCTATGCTACACCCTACTCCTGGGAATTTATTCTTTGTGTAGTAAGATGTTAGATTATCGTATCTACCACCTGAACAAACAGAACCAAATTCGGGATAATCTGTAAGGAAAGTTTCATATACTGTACCAGTATAGTAATCTAAACCTCTAGAGATAGTTAAATCTACATCAAAGTTTTCATCTTTCACTCCTATTTCTTTTACTCTGTTAACTACAAACTCTAACTCTTCTACTCCTTCCCAATAATCTTCATCATTAATATCTAATTCCTTTAGCTTGTTTATAACATTATCTTTGATTTCAATGAATTGAAATATCTGTTCAATTTTCTTGTCATCTAAATCAAGCTTTTTAAGCTCTTTTATAACATCATCCTTGTTACTCTTATCTAGCTTATCTATTTCTCTAAAAATATCAGAGGGATTATCTATAATCAGAGATCTAAAAAAGCCATTCATTACTTTTCGGTTATTAATTCTTACTTGAAAGTTTTTAAAACCTAATTTAGTAAAAAGAGCTGAAATTAAACTTACTATCTCTGCATCAAAGGAGATATCTAGTTCATCTCTATCGATAATGTCTGTATCACATTGATAGAACTCTCTAAATCTTCCTGCTTGAGG
>WOZL01000109.1 GCA_011620305.1 Candidatus Dojkabacteria bacterium
TCAAATGTTCCCACCTAATGTATACTACATAGAGTTTAAACAAGACACCTACAATATACCAAAGATACAATTCATCCTAGAGGGTAAAGAGGGTAAAAGTCCAATTAAAATTACTGCTCAAGTTAAATGAAAGCAAAAGATAGAGCAAGAGCAACAGCATCTACACAGGATCATCTCGAGATAAGAGATATTGTAGATGACTCGGTAATAACAAAAAGTGGTAGTGTAGCAATGGTCATACAAACAAACGCTATAAACTTCGACTTACTTGCTGAATACGAGCAGGATAATAAAATATTTGCTTTTGCTGGATTACTAAATTCTCTTAATTTTCATATACAAATACTAATTAGAACAAGAAGAATTGATATATCTAATTATGTAGAATATCTTAAAGCTCAACAGAAATCCTCTATGTCTAAGGGATTACAAGAGATGATGGAAATCTACACACTGTTTATACAGAACCTAATAGTACAAAACAATGTTTTGGATAAAAACTTCTTTATAGTAATCCCCTACAATCCTGCTGCTCCATTACCAGGTGCTAACATGTTTGATGCTAAAAAAACTAAAGAGGAACAGGAAACTCAAAAAGCTATGAAACAAGAAGAGCTAATAGAGAAAGCGAAGATATTTCTCTACCCAAAGCGAGATCATATTGTGAAGCAATTGGGAAGAATGGGACTTACTGGTCACCAATTAACCAATCAAGAGCTAATTACTGAGTTCTATACTACATATAATCCAGATGAGGAGGGTAACTATGGAAAGTAATAATTTAAAAAATGAAATAAAATCTCCTGTCATGGATAAACTCAACCAATCTAATCCTACAGACACATTCCAGAAGGTCCAGACCCAAGTTCAACAAGAAATTGATGCTATTAAACAACAAAGAGAAAACGGTGCACCTACAAAAGATAGGTATGAAGATACAGTTATTGAGAAAGAAGAAAAGAAAAACTTCATATTTAGATTCTTAGATAAACTGGCAGCTCTTTATGACAAAAATAATAAGAATAAGCCGAAGAAAACTGATACTAATAATAAAAAAGATCAAGCAGAACTATCTGCAGAGGCTATAGAACGACCTTCAGGAGATTTCTCCGGTCTATCATTGCAAGATATTGTAGCCCCTATAGATTTAGAGGTAGATTTCAATCATTTACAAATGGGAGATTACTACTTCAAGACCTTCTTTGTTAGTAGCTATCCTAGATTTGTTGGACCAAACTGGTTATCACCAATTATCAACTTTGAGAATTCGTTGCGTATAAGTACATTTTACTACCCTGTAGATTCTAAGATTATTTTAGAAAAGTTAAAGAAGAAAATTGGTGAAATGGAAGCAACTCTTTATAGTCAAATGGAAGATAGGAAAGTGATTGATGCCTCATTAAAGGTAAAATTAGCTGATGCTCAACAGCTCCAAGACTCTATAGCTGAAGGCTCTGAGAAATTCTTCCATTTCGCAATGTATATAACAATATATGCTCCAACAGAAGAGTTGTTAGAGAAGTACTCTAAAAATGTGACATCCACTATGGCGGCTATGAATGTTACAGCTAAACAGGCTACCTTACTCCAAGAACCTGGCTTTATCAGTACACAACCACTTGGCCTAGACAAGATGCATATTACTAGAAATATGGACACAACTTCTCTAGCAACTACCTTCCCATTTGTAACCTCCGAATTAACCATGGATCATGGCATTATGTACGGTATTAACTTACATAACAACAGTTTGGTTGTATTTGACAGATTCGAACTTGAGAATGCAAACTCTGTAGTATTTGCTACCTCTGGAGCTGGTAAGAGCTATTTTGTAAAACTTGAAGCCATTAGAAATTTAATGATGGGTACAGATGTCATTGTGGTAGATCCTGAAAGAGAGTATGAAGATTTAGCAAAATCTGTAGAAGGTGCATATATATCATTCTCACAAGATCAGGGGCATAAGATGAATCCTTTCGAGCTATCGGGTGTAGAAATAGATGACGATGATGAGGATGAGTTAAGAATGAAACTACTATCACTCCACGGATTTTTTAAAGTAATGTTTGAAGGATTATCAAATATTGAATCCTCTATACTAGATAGAGCATTAATTCTCACCTACAGAGAAAAGGGTATTAATTTTGATCCTAGAACTCAAACTAAAGAACCCCCTCTTCTAGAAGACCTCTACAAAGTACTCAAAGGTATGGCAGAAGAAGAAGCCCATGGATTAGCAAGAAGAATGGAGAAGTATATTGTCGGCAGTGGTGCTGGTGTATTTAACGAAGCTAGTAACTTTGAAATTGATAATCCATTTACTGTATTCAGTGTAAGAGACTTACAGGATGAACTTAAACCACTAGCCATGTATCTTATGCTCGACTTTATATGGACAAGAATTAGAAGAGACCAAAAGAGAAGGCTCCTAATTGTAGATGAGGCTTGGTATATGATGCAAAGAGAAGATTCTGCTAAGTTTATGTACTCCATAGCTAAACGAGCTAGAAAGTACTACTTAGGTTTGACTACAATAACTCAGGATGTGGCAGACTTTATGACAAATGATATGGGTAAGGCTATAATCTCTAACTCAGCAATACAGATGCTTATGAAACAAAGCCCATCTGCTGTAGATAAACTACAAGAGGTTTTTAATCTCTCCGATGGAGAGAGAAACTTCCTACTTAACTGCGAAAGAGGACAGGGCCTATTCTTTGCCGGTTCTAACCATGTAGGTATACATGTAATATCTAGTAAAGCAGAACATGAGATAATTACATCAGACCCTAAAGACTTAGAGGAGAAAAGAAAGAGAAGAGAGATGGGTATAGAGGATACTCGAACAATAGAAGAGAAAGCTCAAATATTTGAGGCACCCACAATTATGCAACCTGCTAGAGAGCAGACTTCAGTTACTCAGCAGATGAACCTAATAGAGAAGGCTGCACAAAGACGAAAAGAGGAAAAAGAACAGATTGAGAAAGAAAGAGATATATATGAAAAGGAAGTAAGAGAGAAATTGCAAAAACAAGATGAAGAATTAAATCCAGATAGATATGCACATAAAAGGACATTTCAAGATGAGATTGAAGAAAACACAATTCCTGGACAGGTAGTAAAAGAAAGGAGAAATATACAAAAAAATAGACAACATATGACTCCTCAAGGTATGGTTAATTTCTCTGAAGAGGAGGAAGATGAGCAAGAGTAATAATATAAATCCAAATATATATCTTGTGACAGAGAAATCTGATATATCTGAATTTTCACAAGAGAAGATATTAAATGACCTTAAAGCTATTAAGAAAGCAGAGATTAGAGCTAATACTAAATTTAATATCACAAGGGATAAAGCTGAGAATGAAGTAACCAGAGCTATGGATGCATTAAAACTCTCAAATCCATTCAAGGGTGTCTAACTTAATGTCCCCTGATCAGGTAATACAAAGTCCCTAACATTTTCTTCTGTAATAACAATAGGAATCTGTTGACCTGTGACAATTTTTCTAGCTACAGAACGAACAAGTGTATATATATTTCTTTCAAGTTGTCTAATACCTGCGTCAAAACCTACTGGCCTTATTAACAGTGGCCATACAGAATCTTCTATCTGTAAATATTGATTACTAATACCTGTCTCCTTTAAAACTCTGGGTAAGATATAATTTTTAGCAATAACTTCTTTCTCAGCGTCTGAATAACTAGTAAATCTAATAACCTCTACCCTGTCTAACAAAGCAGCAGAGAGACCACCCAAATTATTAGCTGTACAGATAAAAAATACATCAGAGAGATTAACTGGATAATCAATATAGTGGTCTACAAATCTTTGATTCTGTTCTGGATCTAATATCTCAAGTAGCGCTGCCATTACATCACTCTGTAGACCTTTCTGACCACTAGATTTTTCAATCTCATCAAGAAGTATAACTGGATTCATACTTTGTGTTCTAACCAAGGATTTTATAATCTGTCCAGGCTCTGCTCCATCTACATATCTTGGTACACCTCTAATAGTTTTGACATCTCCAATTGCACCTAAAGATACTCTAGCAAATTTCCTACCCATAGATTTCGCTATTGATTTAGCAATAGAGGTTTTACCTACACCTTGTAGACCAACAAAGAGTAACACTGGCGATTTTGAAGTACCCTCACCTCTATTATCTGCAACTGCAGGTACATTGTAAGGGTTTGTAAATACTTTACTGTCCGTAGGTGCTGGCTCAGGTGCTATACTTCCCATACCTCTAGATTGTAATTGCATTACTGCTAAGTAATCTAATATGAGGTCCTTAATGGTCTCCATACCGTAATGGGTAGAGTCCATAATGGCTTTAGCATTTTCTATATCATAATTGTCATTAGTAGTAACCCCCCAAGGTATTCTTGTAATCCAATCAACATATTTATCAATAGTCTCAAACTCAGTACTGTAATGACCGTATTTAGCTATACGAGATAATCTATTAACAGCTCTTAAGATCTCTTCTTTAAGAGGCTCAGGAGCATTAGAGATCGACAACTTTCTTTCAAGTAATTGAATATCTTCTTGGAAATCTCCTCCAGCATTATTAATATTGTTTGGTTGGGCAGGTTGATTCATATAGATATAATAACATAATTACATAAACCTTAGCACTCCCTGTTTTATAATCCGAGCTGCTTTATCAATATCCTTCTCATCAGTATATATACCTAAACTTACTCTCATGGTAGGACCTTTCTTAAACTTCTCATGTAGAGGTTGAGCACAATGAAACCCATCTCTAATACACAATCCTTGTGATGAAATGAAATCTAAAATTTCTTTACCCTGATTATTACTCTCTACTGTACCTTCTTTACATCCAGAGAATGAGAAACCTTCAAGATTAAAAGCTATAGCTCCTACTCTGTCTGCTTTACCAAATAGTTTGAACCACTCTAAACCTTCAAACTGTTCTAGAAATCTTTCAATTAATTCTCTCTCATGATTTATTAACTCTTCATACCCACCTATATCCTCTACGGTAGTTTTGAACCAATCAAGAGTTGTTCCTAAAACTATTCCATCAGCTATATCAGGAGTACCTGCTTCAAATCTCCAAGGAAGTTCATTTAAAGTAAATCTATCTTTATAAACCTCCTTTATCATCTCTCCTCCAGCCATATACGGTTGCATTTTTTCTAATATATCTCTTTTAACATATAGGACTCCTATCCCTGTAGGACCATAAATTTTATGACCAGAGAATACTAAAGCATCACAACCAATATCTTTAACATCTATAGGTAATCTAGCAACACTCTGTGCAGCATCTACCAATACTACAGCTCCTACCTCATGAACTAATTCAGTTATTTTCTTAATATCATTTACAGTCCCCAAGACATTCGAAACATGTAGTAAAGAAACAATTTTAACCTTTTCCCCAAGACTATCCAATCTGTTTTTTAACCAATCGATATCTAATTCATAATTATCAGTTACTGGTATATATTCAAGATTAAAACCTATCTCTTTCTGAAGTATCTGCCAAGGGACAATGTTGCTATGATGCTCCATCTCAGTAATTATTACAGTATCTTCTTCTGTCAGATTAGCTTTACCAAAGGTGCTAACAAAAAGATTAAGACCCTCTGTACTATTTCTGGTAAATATAATCTCCTCATAGCTACTAGCATTAAGGAAATCTGCAACAATCTTATGTGCCTCTATCCACTTCTCTGTTGCTCTCTTTGCTAATTGATGAGAACTCCTATAAATATTAGCATTGTTAGTACTGTAATACTCTACCAAAGAATCAATTACTGCCTGTGGTTTCTGAGTAGTAGCTGCATTATCTAGATAAATGATATCCTTCCCATTTATTTTCTGGTTAAGAATCGGAAACTGTTTTTTAATTTACTTTTTTTCATAATTATAATTTTTATACATTTTACTACCCTTTACAACCATATCCCCCTTATACTTACTATTTAAGCCATCACTACCGTAAGGTCTCTCACACTTATCATCTATTCTCTCAAATGTTATCTGTGCAATTTTCATATCTAGATACAATTTAATTGGAAGTGGGGAGAGATTGTACATCTCCAATGTTAATCTAAGTTCGTTTCCTGGATCTAGTAATCCTGCTGTAGCATGTATTAGTAAACCGATTCTAGCTAGTGAGCTTTTACCATGTAAAAATCCTACATGTTGGTCATCTACTCCTGTTACTTCTTTTATATTTGCTAGTATAAATTCTTTTGGATGAAGTATGTACCCTTCTTCACCTATTTCATGCTTAACCATTAATAATTCCATAGGTTTTTTTATATCAATAAAGGAATTATTACCTCTATCAAAAAGTAGTAAAGTTTTACCTAAATGTAAGTCGTACGAAGCAGGTTGTAGATTCTCTTCAACAAATGGGTCTATATTAATATGTCCTTCTTTTAATGCTTTCTTAATTCCCTTGTCACTTAATACCATCTATCAAGTAGTTAAAAATTAGCTTTATGATAATACCATTTTATCTACGATTTCTTAAATAGTGGATCTTTTTGGTAAAAGAGTTTCATCCACTCATCCCTATACTCAAAAGGCCTATTTCTAAGAGCAAATATATCATTAACATCTAAGTAGAGATTAAACCTAGTCATATGGCAAATAGGTAGTAAATATCTTGTAAACTCTTTAGACATTTCATCTGACATATACTCCTTAGAATTCTTTCTCCATTCCTTAATCTCACTATATATCTCTGTTAAATTTTTAATAAACTCTTTCTTAATATCAGGACTTCCATCCAATTCTTTTGGTAAAAGGAAACTCTTCCTATTTGGTCTGTTAAGCTCCTTATCGATATCTACAAAGTCAGATAGAAAAGGTATAAATATCTGAGAATCGAAAGATAGAAGTTCTAAAATATGAGCTAATGAAAGATATCCTGATAGAACAGAGCCTTTAGATTTTGATATTACTCCTAAATCTGTTTTACTCATCAAATTACCTAAATAGACTTGGTCGTTGTAATCAAACTCCAGTTCATACTTACTGCCCAAGGGATTAATTAATAGCTCAAAGTTAGAGATTACTTGCTCAACAATATCATTAACGTACTTAAATCTAAATTTAGACATACCTTCATTCTCAAATTTCTGCTCTTTTGATACTAATTCTGATAGATACTCTAAGATTTCTTTAATAATAGTTCTCCTATCACAATCTGGGGAGATATTAATATCAGACTTGATTACCATTTCAAACATATCCCCAAGCTGATTCTCTACAACCATATCGCTACAAAGAAGAGTATTAATCAAATTGATGTTCTCCTTAATATCTAAGGATATTGCTGCCCTATTCTGTATACCTAAAGGAAGCAGTAGATGAGAGTATTTTTTAGAATTTACATTTTTACTACTTAGAGCTTTTCTGTAATTTGAGATTGACTTAAGCTGTATTGATTCATACTCTTTTCTAATATCAATGTTAGTAGCTACCTGTTTAGGGATTCTTACAAAGTATGTCCTCTGCCTATCAATATATTTCCAATCACGTAGTTTCATAGAGCTGTTTAAAAAAATATTCGCCAGTTTCAA
>WOZL01000022.1 GCA_011620305.1 Candidatus Dojkabacteria bacterium
GAGGAAAGCTTTATATCCTCTATTTTAATATTATATTATCCTTATTCCCCTGTATAGTCAAAGAGTGGGTATATATAAACACAAAAGGAACCTCTCGGTTCCCTTTGGCTTCTCTACAGAGAAATTCCGGTAGCTTAGACTACTCCTTAACAGCAGTCTTTAGGGTCTTACCTGCTTTAAATGCAGGGACCTTTGTCTCTGGAAGCTGAATCTCTTCCATAGTCTTAGGATTGATTCCCTTTCTTGCAGCTCTGGTTCTAACCTCAAACTTACCGAATCCGGTTAGTAGTACTGGTTCACCATCTACCAAAGACTCTGTGATTGTGTCAAGAATAGCATCTATTGCAGCTCTTGACTGTTTCTTAGTGATGCCTGTTGCATCTGCTACTGCTTCGACTAAATCTTTCTTTAGCATATTTGTTTACCTCCTTTTTTAGATGCAAATCCTTTTGTTACAAAGAATTTGTTATGTTTACGTTAATAAAATAAGGGAAATAAGAGCTACCGTCAAGGATGAATTAATTATAGGATACGGACATTAGGTCTTTGTAATAAGGCTGTTATCAAAAGCATTTTTGATTACTATTACAATTAATCCTTTAACAAAAGGATACAGTACACATAACCAATCAAAAAGACTGATATAAAGCCAAAAGTCTGAACAATCTTTTTAGTCAATTTATTTTGATGCTAGAAAAACAATAAGAGATAGCTATAAACTACCTCTTATTGCATATTTTATCCTTATAGTATTAACTACTAGAAGACATCGTTATTTTGCCGTTTTTGTGGCACGAGTTTCTCTAATTACCGTTACTTCAACATTTCCAGGATAGCTCTGAGTCTGCTCAATCTTCTCAACTATATCCTTTGCAAGTACTGTCATTTCACCGTCAGATACATGACTTGGCTTAACAATTACTCTTAATTCTCTACCAGCTCTAATAGCAAAGACCTCGTCTAGCTTATCTCCCCCTATGTCCTTAGCAGCATTCTCAATTCCTTCAATTCTTTGAATATATTGCTCATAGCTATCTTTACGTGCTCCTGGTCTAGATCCTGATATTGCATCTGCTATGTATACAATAACTGCCTCTACAGATTGAGGTTCAATATCTAAGTGATGTGCTTCGATAGCATTTACTAACTTATCGTCTAACAAATACTTTCTAGCTATCTGTCCCGATATATGATGATGTGGGCTATCTATCTTATGCGTCAATACTTTTCCCACATCATGTAATAGACAGGCTTTCTTAACAAGGTCCACATCAGCTCCTAACTCTGCAGCTAATACAGCTCCAATTCTTATAACCTCAATTGTATGAGTCATTAGCGATTGACCATAACTTGTTCTATACTTCAACTTACCTACAAGTTTAAGCAAATTCATATCAATTCCTGGCCAACCAGCTTCATCTGCAAGTATCTGTCCATTCTTCTTAATCTCTGTAGAGATTTCATTCTTAGCCTTGCGAACTGCTTCTTCTATTGACCCTGGATGAATTCTTCCATCTTTAATCAATTTACTCAAGGCTACATAAGCTATTTCTCTTCTAAGTGGATCAAACGAAGAAAGTGCAATAGCATCTGGGGATTCATCTACAATTACATCTACACCCGTTAATTTCTCGAATGCCCTGATGTTCCTTCCCTCTTTACCGATAACTCTCCCTTTAACCTTATCATCATCTATCTTAATAGTGGCAGTAGTATTATCACCTACATAGTCAGTTGCAATCCTTTGCATGGACTCCACCAATATATGCTGAGCTTTGTCCTCTGCAACTTCCTCAGCTTTCTTCTCTGCTTCTCTAATTTTCTTAGCTTTGTAATTTACAAGGTCCTCATCAACTTCCTTCATCAATTTCTCTCTTGCCTCGGTTTTGGTTAAACCAGATATTCTCTCTAACTCTGTTTCCAATCTACCTTTATCCTTCTCCAATCTTTGGGCAAAACTTTTTAGACTCTTCTCTCTTTCCTCTAGCTCTTCACTCTTATCATCTAAGAGTTTTGACCTCTTATTTAACTTCTTCTCTCTCTCAATCAAAATCTCCTCGTGCTCTGTATTCTCTTTCCTAATTTGTTTGATTCTCTTGTCCTCTCTTTCTCTCATCTCTTCAATCTCTTCTTCAGCATCACTAAATCTCTTCTTTAAGATATCTTTAGCGATTTTTTCAATCCTGTCTTGTGGGATATTTTTAATATTTACCCAACCTAGACCAAATTTTAAGACGATGAAAGTCAGAAAAGCAGAACCACCGGCTACAGCCAGTATTAAACCTATATTCATACTTTTAGACTAACAATTTAAGCGTGTTAAAACGCTTGCTTTAAGAGGAGATACTTCCCAACGACTGCTCTATTAAATTGTCGGAAAATACATATTTTTTCATTTAAATACTTCGATATTAATTATTTCTCAAATAGTTATATTTATACAAAAACCTCTATTAACAAGCATATTAGCGTATTAACAAGAATATAATACCATTTTTGGGACTACCTTTCCAGATGGGGTCAGACCCTCATCCAGCGATAATCATCTGAATCTTCTACCCATCCTTCTTTAATAGGATTTTCTTTAATATATTTCTTTACTCTTTCTAAATCCTTCTCTGTTTGTATCAACTTTGCGTTGTATCTACCCTGAAATACATGCCCAACCCTATTATGTTTTTTATTAACGTAAATTGCATACTTAGTCATAAAAGCATGTAAGAACCTAGCTAAATCATAAGGCCTGTCCCCAGTCTTAAGAATCGAATGAAAGTGGTTACGCATCAGACAATGTGATTCGATCTTGATTTTATAGCGTTTTGCATATTGATAAAAATATCTGAGAAAATATTGTTTATCCTTTACATCAAAGAATATATTGTTTTTATTATTCCCACGATTATATACATTGTAATAACTATTAGCTATGAACTTACGTTTTTTGCGCGCCATAAGAAATATATTATTGGGGAATTATTAATACTTGATGAATTGGGGTCAGACCCTATCTGCTTCGATGTAGTTTTTTTATATTGCTGTGTTTGTCTTTGAATTTGTTTTCATAGCCTCGGATTGTACGTTTTTTCTTATCGGGAACATGTTCTAAATAAATATTGAATAACTCGATCCAATCATTTAGATTTAGTTGTTTGGGGGTATATTCTCCAATACCTAGTTTCTCTTCAATTATCTTAATTTGTTTGTAGGAAAAGATATCCTTAAAAGCTTCTAATACTGTTGGCTTCCATTGGTTGTAACCATAGATAACGAAATCTCTGTAATCTTGTTTGTTTTTATATTCGATTTTAGGATTCTCTCTCTTGTCAAACGCTACCAACACTATATTTACATTCGGCATTGGCTTAAATTGATTTCTATTGATAGCTGTAATAATCCTCATATCATAAAAAGGTTTTAGGAGAATAGATGTTTGAGAATTAGAGGCTACTGGTTTACCTATAAATCGCTTAGCTGCTTTATCTTGCATTATTAAATATGCTGATTTAAGAGGAGTATCTTTCTCTAAAAGCTTTCCAACAATATCCGCGGTTCTATTAAAAGGAATATTAGAAAATACTTTGTATGGATAACTGGGTAGTTCCCATTTTAAGAAATCCGCCTCAATTACCTCTACATTTCCGACATTTTCAAGTTTTTCTTTTAACTTATTGGCCAAAGTATTGTCATATTCAATAGAGATAACTTTTTTAACCTTAGAAACGAGTTGCTCTGTAATCATCCCCCTGCCTGCCCCTATATCTATAACAATATCATCTGATTTTGTAGTGGTCATATCAATCA
The DNA here is from genome assembly GCA_011620305.1 of Candidatus Dojkabacteria bacterium. Classification (GTDB taxonomy): domain Bacteria; phylum Patescibacteriota; class Dojkabacteria; order SC72; family SC72; genus WOZL01. The sequence goes on from WOZL01000022.1 coordinate 3,802, forward strand.
GAGATTTTACAAAATTCTTGTTCTTTAAAAAGTTTTGAGAATATTTGAGATTTTCCTTCAATATATTTTAAAACTAATTTAAATTATTAATCAGCTTTTGATAGTATCTAAGGTTATGAATTGTAGCCAATGTCATACCGGTTGCTTCGCCGATTTTGAGGAGGTGGTGTACATATGCTCTGCTGTGGTTTTGACATACTTCACAGTCGCATTTAGAATCGATTGGTTTGAGGTCGTTGGCATATTCTGCATTTTTAATTCTCAATATTTCATCAGGTATATCAGAGCTATACAGTGTTCCGTGTCTAGCATTTCTAGTTACAAGTACAGTATCAAACCAGTTATACCCTATCTTTGATGCTTCTCTAATGTCTTGAGGTTTACCTACTCCCATAGCATATTTAATTTTATCTTCAGGGGTATTGTCAATGACCGCTTTCATTTCATCTAATACCAATTGGCCCTCTTCATTTACTACAAATCCTCCAAAGTTGTATCCATCAAAACCAATATCAACCAGAGCTTGGGCACATTCCTTTCTTAGGTCAATATAGTTGGCACCTTGGACTACACATGTTAATAGTTTGCCTGTTTTTTTTGTACCTCCATATTTATTGTCAAAATGCTTTCTACATTTTTTTGCCCATGCAATAGTTCGCTCTACAGACTCCTCGGCTTCCTCTCTTGTTAAATCTGTTTCTCTACAATCATCTAAACAAACTAACACATCACCATCTATCTTCATCTGAATATCAATTGAGCTTTCTGGTGTAAGTTCGTATTCTGTTCCATCTCTAGGAGATTTAAATATAGCTCCATCCTTATGAATCTTACCTTTCCATTTCCCTGAGTGAATTAATGAGAATACTTGAAAGCCTCCTGAATCAGTAAGTACCATGCCATCCCAAATCATTAATTTCTTAATACCTCCAAGATCTTTGATGTGATCTGCACCGTAGTTAATTAAAAGATGTAATGTGTTAGTCACCAACCCTTTCGTTCCTGTTTCTTTTAGCTGCTTTGTAGTTAGAAATCTTACTGCTCCTCTTGTGGCATCTGGTAGGAAAAGCTTTTCTTTTGTTAATTTTTTAATATCTGTCATATGATTAGCATGCTATCTCCATAGCTTAAGAATTTGTAATCATTATCTAATGCAATATTATACAATTTCTTTATCTCATCAATTCCAGCAAATGCACTTACCAGAAGGATTAACGTAGAATCTGGGAAATGAAAATTGGTTATTAGGTGATCTATTATTTTAAATTCATAACCAGGATAGATGTATAGATCGGTTTTCCCAGAGTGGGGTCTGACCCCATCGTTTGTAGCTGTTTCTAGAGCTCTAACTACTGTTGTGCCAAATGCCCAAACGTCTCCTTCTTGAGCTTTAGTTTTGTTTATCTCATCTGCAACTTCTTTCGAAATATCTATATACTCTTCATGAATATTATGGTCCTCAATATCATCTTCTTGAATTGGTGCAAATGTACCCCAACCAATTTCCAAATTAATCTTTACAACTTTAACACCTTTATCTTTGAGTTGGTTGATAATCTCTTCGGTTAAGTTAAGGCTTGCTGTAGGTGCTGCTGAGGAGCCTGGTAATTTGCTAAATACAGTATTGTATCTTTCTCTATCTTTATCTTCCTCTTTCCGATTCATATATGGAGGTATGGGGGTGTGACCAATTTTGGTAAATATGTCGTTAGGAGTAATATCATCTAAGATTTCTACTAGAAACCCTCTATCTTTTCGAGATATTACTTTAATTTTAATTTTTTTATCTTCTTTTGCTTGTAGAATATCAGATTCCTTAACATATCTACCTCCACCAATTAAACAGAACCAATTCTCTCCATCTGGATTTAAGAACAGAACTTCAACCTCTTTACCACTAAGAGTCATGAAGTATGTACGAGCATCTAATACTTGAGTTTCATTTAATACAACGATATCTCCAGGTTTAATATATTCAACTAGATTAAAATATTTCCTATGCTCTATATCTCCTGTTTCTCTATTAAAAACTAACAGCTTGCTTGTTCCTCTAACTTTAGGAGGATACTTAGCTACCCTATCCTTAGGTAGTTTATATTTAAATATATCTGCTTTCATAACGACCAATTATATCATCAATATGGCATTTTCTTTGAATTTTGAGTAAAATCAGATATGAGAGATTTAATAAAGGAACCAATACGTACACTTTTTCTAGGAAGTAGCTGGGAGTCGGTTGAGACTCTTAGGGCTTTAGATGAGGATATGAGGTTTGATATCGTTGCTATTATTACTACAGTTGATAAGCCTGTTGGCAGAAAACAGGTTATGACACCTTCTGAAGTTAAAAGCTATGCTTTGAGTAATAGGATAAGGGTGTTTCATACCGAGAAGAAAGAGAAGAAGTATCAAGAGGCTTTGGCTAAATTTAATCCTGAGCTAATTGTTTGTAAGGCTTTTGGGGAGATAGTTCCTGAATTCTTTATTGAATATCCTAGGTATAAGGCAATTAATGTACACTTCTCTATATTACCTAAATACAGGGGGGCCGTACCTATACAAAAAGCTATATTAGAAAGAGAAGATGAAACAGGTATCTCCATCATGCTTATGTCCAAGGGTTTAGATGAGGGAGATATATTAAAGATTTATAAGGAGCCTATTCTACCTAAAGACACAAATCTCTCTTTAAGAAAGAGGTTAGTTAAGAAGAGTTCTGAGATTTTAGGCAATGTTTTGGAAGAATGGGTACATGGAGAGATTAATCCTACTCCACAGGATGATAGTGAGGCTACTTACTGTTGGCAGAAAGATATTTCAAAAGAGAATGCGGAGATTGTTTGGGATAGAATGGAGCCAGAATATATTGAGAGAATGGTAAGAGCTTTTATACCTTGGCCAATTGCATGGACAGAGTGGGATGGTAAAAGGGTAAAATTGTTTGATGTAGATTTGATAAAGCTGAAGAATGATAGAGAGGCTGGCGAGCTTTTTATTGATAATGATGATTTACTTTTTGCTACTAAAGATAGAGATATATGTATAAAGGTTAACAAACTTCAGATTGAAGGAAAGACTGAGATGGACTCCGATGAGTTTATAAATGGGTTTAGGGATAAACTCTAGTCTTTAAAGTAGAGCTTCTTTAGCAAGTAAGCTTGTTGTGATTGATATAGGGAATTCTTCTAACTTTTTATTATACTCCCCAACTAGCTTATCAAATTCCTCACTATCCTGTTTAATATTAAAATCTACGCTTGAAATCATATTTAGAACTTCAATGTCTTCATCATCGAAATTTTCTGTTTCCAGCTTCTCTAAAAATTCCGATCTAAGATCTCTACCCATATAGAGGCAGTCGTAAGAGAACTCCTCACACTCTGTTTTAAATTCTTCAACATCAACAATATCTAATCTTTCAACTAAGTTAAACTCTCTGTGATAACCTAACTGAATTTGTTCTCCAATTTCATCCATTCTGCTATTAATCTCTGTAAGTCCTCTATACTGTCTAATACCAATTACAAGTAGTACAGCTAGAGATATAAAAAGGATTAGGAC
>WOZL01000011.1 GCA_011620305.1 Candidatus Dojkabacteria bacterium
ATCGTTCGACTTGCATACCTAAGGCACACAGCCAACGTTCATCCTGAGCTATGATCAAACTCTCATTGAAAAACGTTTTTTGTATTGCACTAGCATACAAAGGATACCGAAGTATCCAAATTACAGACCGAAGTCTGACCAATCAACGTTATAATTGGATTTTATTGCAAATGAATTGTATAGGACTTTTATTAAAAAAAGAACTACACGAAAATCAAAAATGTTTTGATTTCCTACCACTCTTCAACTTTTAAGGAGCTTTAGAGCGGGGAATAACACAACGATATAATTAACCCATCGTATATTCAAGTAATTCTTATGAAAATCTTTTTTATATTACCTGATTACCGTTTTCCCAAACTCGTGCGAGATTGTAACATAATCAAAATCTCTATGCAAGCACTTTTGCATTAATATTTCTAGCTCCTTTTAGCCTCAAAAATAGTTGTTAGTTCTTCTACTGTAGTTATCTCTTCTAAAGCCTTTTCTCTATCCCACTCTATTAACCTAGGGAACCTTAGAGAAAGACCATTACCAACACCTTCTTTATCCTTACTGATATCTCTCGTGACTTCATCAGCATCGACTGTAATTACAAACTTAGGTTTAACCCATACATCTGGCTCTAAAGTATCTGTTACTGCTACATCTTTAGTCTTTTTTAATACCTCTATACCCTTTAATTCTTGTAAAATCTGCTTAAATAGATCGTCTGAAATACCAGTACCTACCTTACATATAGCATCATACCTATTCTCTTTCTCATTATATACAGCACCCAAAAGAGCTCCAATCCCCAACTCCGCTCTTCTACCTGAACCGTAATAGTAACCAACAACAACCATATCAACGGTATCAATTAATCCTCTATCCATACTTTTCTTTAATTTAATCCATTCAAAATTCCTTTTACCCGCCTCATACCCTCCCTCAAACTGCTTTACAATTAATCCCTCTAATCCCTGCTCTACATACTTATCAAAAACTTCCTTTAGTTTACTTACAGATGATATCCTTAAGGTATCTGCTACACGTAAGCTATTATCAATACCCTTGAATTCTTTTTCTAATAGATTGATTCTCTCTACAGTATCTTTTTGAGTAATATCCTCACCATTGATATAGAGTAAATCAAACAGCATAGCTTTAACTGGAATCTTTTCACTAACCTTACCAACCTCATATTTTCTTTTTCTTTGCATAGTGGTTTGATAACTAAGAAATGTATCCTTAGAGTAATCCCATCCAAGTACCTCAGAGTCTAGGATAAAGCTATCAATATCAATTTCTTTAGCATCTTCAACTATCTCTGGAAACATATCTGTCACATCCTCCAAATTCCTTGTATATAGTTTTACCTGTACTCCATCACTAGAGTCACTAGCAAAAAGATTTAAGCCCTGTTCTTTGCTACGCAAATAATCTCTCCAAATTACTTTTCTGCTACTAATACTATCCTGGGTATATTTATGTATCTGTAATCTTAATCCATCAAATTTACCCTGAACTAAAAATTTGTCACCCAATCTCTCTTTAACCTCTTCAAAACTTCCTACCCTCTCTACTAATCTAGAAAGTACAGGAAATCCTGGAGTTACATTTATATCCTCTAACTCTTCTATTACCTTTTCTTTTTTAAATTGGTCTAACTTGCTGGCTACAAAACCTATATCTGCAGAGGCTCCATATACTCTACTAAACTTGTCACTTAACTCCTTATCTCCTGTTACGGTATATGAAAATACATCCATCATGGTTTTAGAGTGAAGACCTAATCTTAATTGGCCACATACTATTCTCACAAAGTATTTAGCTTCAATATCTGATGTAGAGGTTAAAAAATTAAGGATTAAATTTCCTTTTCTTTCTACTGAACCAGATCCAGATGTATTAACAATCTCCCAAAGAATTTCATATATCTCTTGAATAGTTCTACTCTTTCTCCTTTTTACTAATTTCTCTGAGACCTGGTATATGGCATCCCCTATATCACCTGTTTCTTGTCTAATACTTGAGATATCAATATCCTCCTCTTTGTCCTCGAAATATTGATTTAATAGATTAGTTAGACTCTTCTCTGAGTAGTTAAATTCACTGTCTACAAACTTGGGTGCAACCCTACCTTGTACAAGATATGAAATCACCTGTATATCATAGATATTGCACTGTTTTAAGAATTCCCCCATTAGAGAGGTCATATCGAGTCTTCCTGCTATATTCTCAAGCTTTTCGAATACTTTGCAAAGCTCTTTAAAGCTGCTATTCATAGAATTAACTCCCTATATATACATAGTAAGTAGATTTTGTAGTTCCTTTCTGTTCCACTAAACCTTTCTTTTCTAACGAGTTCATATCTCTTCTAACTGTTCGTGGTGATACATCTGAAAGTAAATCTTGAAGTTCAGAAGGATACATTTTCCCCTTCTCTATTAGCTTTTTTACTATCCTCTCTTGCCTTTCTGAAAGCTTAATACTCTCCACCTCTACGTTTACTTTTTCTTTTTTGTTCACTTTTTTAGGTAAAGCTTTTCTTTTGAGCATAATCTCTTTCTCTTTTTTATCTTCCTTTGGAGTTTGTTCTTTCTCTTGTTTAATAATAATATACAAAACAATACCCAGTAGAAAACCTAAAAGAGTAAAGATTTTCCTAAATGGATTACTGTTGTTACGATTGTTATTTTGCATAACATTGGTATTAAAATTTATCCACAGCTATATTTCATAGCTTAGCACTACTCTATTATATATGATATTCGGACACTATTTAAGTTTATCCCAACTATTTCCAACACTTATATGCGTTTTGAGTGGTACATCAAGCTTTACAACATTAATCATTACATCTTGAGCATCCTCTTTAAACCTATCAATTTCTGATTCCTCAACTTCAAATACAATTTCATCGTGTATTTGAAGAAGCATATGTGCCTTTCTATTGTACTTTTCATCTATCATATCTTGCAGTTTAATCATTACAAATTTCATAATATCTGCCTCTGTACCCTGTATAGGCATATTTATAGCTTCTCTACCAGCAGCAGATGACACTCTCTTATTTCTAGATCTAAGTCCACTTACATTTCTAGTTGTCCCAAACATAGTCTGGACATATCCTTTCTCTCTAGCCTCTTTCTCAGTATTTCTCATATACTCCTCTACTCCAGGATATATTTCAAAGTATTCATTAATATATCTACTACTCTCTTCAACATCTATATCTAGTAAACTAGCTAATCCGTAACTTGTTTGGCCAAAAATCATTCCAAAATTAATTGTTTTACCTAAGCTCCTCTCCTTTTTAGTTATTTCCTCAATATCTTTATCTAGAATTCTAGAAGCTGTAGCTGCGTGAATGTCCTTACTATCTATGAAGTCTTGAGAGAGGGTTTTATCTTTAGATATATCAGCCATTATTCTGAGCTCCATTTGAGAGTAATCTATTGCCATTAGTTTATACCCTTCCCTAGCAACAAAACAATTTCTTACTTTAGATGCCCACTCTCCAGATATAGGGATATTTTGCATGTTAGGATTAACTGATGAGAATCTTCCCGAACTTGTCCCCGTTTGTTTGAAATCAGTGTGTACCGAATTATCTTTAGATTCATTGATAATAGAAAGAAGTGGCTCAACATATGTAGATGAGATTTTAGATACCTCTCTGTAATCTAGTAAGAAATCTATAATGGGGTGCATACCTTTCATTTTTCTAAGTACTGACTCTTTAGTTGAAAGTTTTCTACTTTTAGGTAATTGTAATTCGTTAAAAAGGACATCGGAAAGCTGTTTAGGGGAATTTATATTAAATTCATGCCCTACTGAATTGTATATAGACTTCTCTAATTCACTGACCCTCTTATCTACCTCCTCTTTTAGCTCCAAAAGAGTCTCCTTATCTAACTTTATTCCTCTATCCTCCATTCTTGCTAGTATGCAAGATATTGGCTCCTCAATCTTCTTTAACGAATTTACTAGTAAATCATTTTTCACCCCTAAATACTGCTTGATATTTTTAGTAGTGTAATCGTATAGCTCTAGATTATTTGCAGTCTCTATCTGTTTCTCATATGCTAATTCCATTACCTCTCTTATCTTTTCATAATCTCCTGGAGATATTTTTTCACTTAATACATAGTTACTGTAATCAAAGGAGAGATCTTTGAGAGCAAATCCTTTCTTTTCGGACTTTATCATATGCTCAAAGAGTGCAATATCAAACACTTTAGATGTGTCAAACTTATAAAGGCTAGTGTCCGATACATACTGCTCCCAGTTGTAAAATATAATGTCCGATTTAAGGTCTTTAATCCATATATACTCTTTTAGAAGGTAGGTCTTTTCGTTTGTACCTACTATTACAAACGGTATATTATCAAAAGCTTCTTCTTTTGATATATAGGCAACATATAACTTGTCCGATTCTTCTGTTTCATCTTTAATATCTTCATATTCGCTCCAACTATATTTTGAATTCTCATTATCACCAAACATACCTAATTGTGAACCATTACTGTTTACATCGACCTGTGCTTTTCCGAATAAGTCATCTAATTTAGGTAGCAAAGACTTAAAGTTATATCTCTTAAAGGTATACATTAGTTTGTTTCTATCAAAGTCTTCTAATATACAGTCTGTTAAATGTATATCTAAGCTCATCTCTGTATCTATCTTTGCTAGTTTTCTGCTAAACTCAGCCTGCTCTATGCTTTCTGTAAAGAGATGCTTCTGCCTAGTAGTTAATTCATCTACATGCTCGTATATACTATTTAAATCACCATACTCTTCTAGTAGACTGGTAGCTGTTTTATCCCCCACTCCTTTGATACCAGGAATATTATCAGAACTATCTCCTACCATAGCTTTGTAGTCTACTACTTGCTCAGGAGTATATCCGTATTTTTCTTTTACTTTTTTACTATCATATACAACAATATTTTTAAAACTTCCATTAGGTAAACACACATACACATCCTCTCTCACCAATTGTAAAAGGTCTTTATCACCACTTAGTATATACATATCCATATCTTCATCTTGCCATTTACCAGTAGAGGTATATTTAGAGAGTGTACCTAGTATATCGTCTGCTTCATATCCTGGCTTTTTTATAATGGGGATATTAAAAGAGTTTAGGACTTCTTCTACCATTGGTATCTGATCTATGAGCGATTGGTCTGTAGGTGGTCTAGTTCCTTTGTAATCTGGATATATTTCATGCCTGAATGTCGGTTCAGAAGTGTCCATAGCACACATTACATACTCTGGATGAAAACTTTCTAAAGCACTTAAAAGCATTGTAGTAAAGCCATACACTGCGTTTACTTGTAAACCATCTTCTGTTTGTAAATTAGGCGGATATGCGTGGAATGCTCTGTGTATTATTGCATTAGCATCTATAGCTAAGAATATTTTCTTATCTTGCGAAGTTGGTAATGTCATACATCATTATACTAGACTTCGCTCTCTTTAAAAATCTCTTCAAACTCTTCTCCACTAACTACCTCTTTTTCAAGCAACATATCTACTAATTTCTTAGTCTCTTTCTCATGCTCTTTAAGAATATTCCTAGCATCACTGTATGCATCATCTACTAGACTCTTAACTTCATCGTCAATAAGTTTGGCATACTCCTCACTATATCCCCTACCACCACCATAGCTATAACCCAGATGCTTAGTTTCTTCCTCGTCACCATACTGAACCATACCCAATTTCTCTGACATACCATACTGAGTAATCATCTCTCTAGCCATATCAGTAACATTTTCAATATCTGAACTAGCTCCAGTAGAAATTCTACCGATAAAGAGCTCTTCTGAAGCCCTACCAGCAACACCACTCCTCATCCTTGCTAACAGTTGATCCTTGTAAACATGTTTTGTATCCTTCTCTGGTAAATATACGGTAGCACCTCCAGACATACCTCTAGATATAATGGAGATCTGCTCAACTGGATCTGACTTTGGAGTAAAGCGAGCAACAATAGCATGCCCTGCCTCATGGAAGGCAGTAGTCTTAAGATCCTCTTCTTCCATTTCCCTATCTTTCTTCTTTCTACCAAGCTTAACCTTAAGGTATGCCTCAGACAAATCTTCTTGGTTAATAACCTTACGATTCTCTAAAGCAGCCATAATAGCAGCCTCATTAAGAAGATTCTCTAAATCTGCACCAGAGTAACCAATTGTCTTTTTAGCAATTGAATCAAGATTAACATCTTCAGTAAATTTTTTATTTTTAGAATGAACCTCTAATATCGCTCTTCTGCCCTTAAAATCAGGCATTGGAACATGAACAGTCCTATCAAACCTACCAGGTCTTAAAATTGCTGGATCTAAAACATCAGGCCTATTAGTAGCAGCTAAAACAATTACATTAGCTCTCTCCTCTAAACCATCCATCTCAACAAGTATCTGATTTAATGTTTGCTCTCCTGCACCCGAATGTAATACTGTACCTCTCTTTTTTGCAACAGCATCAATTTCGTCGATAAAGATAATACATGGAGCAGCCTTTTTAGCTTTGTTAAATAGGTCTCTTACTCTAGATGCACCAGCACCAACCAACATCTCCTCAAACTCAGAACCAGATGCATGGAAAAACGGTACACTAGCTTCACCTGCTACAGCCCTAGCCAACAAAGTCTTACCTGTACCAGGGGCCCCTGTTAAAAGAACACCTCTAGGGATTCTTGCACCCGCTGCTTCATATTTCTTAGGATGCTTTAAGAAATCAACAATCTCTTTAACCTCATCCTTGACTTCCTCTATACCTGCAACACTCTCAAATCCAACACCCGTCTTCTTACCCATGAGTAATCTAGCCTTACTCTGCCCGAAATCAAATATTTGACCACCAGACTTCTGCATATTTTTGATAAAGAAGTATGCTAATACAAAAGCACCTATGATCATAATTAAGGTAAGAATATCTCCGAAAGTAATAGCTAGCTTCGGTTCGTAGTAAACATTATCCAATGTCTTAATATCTATACCAGCATCAGTAGCAACACTGTAAAAGTCAGTATTTTCAGATATTAGTGCATACTTTTTAACTAACTCATTACTATCTTCAGGTGTATACTCTAAAGTTACAATATCATCTTTGATAACTACATTGTCGTACTGCTCTTGAGATATATCAGAAACTATCTGACTTAATCCAACCTCTTGCCCATTATACGAGAAGAGATTGATAAAGAAGTTTATTGCAACAGTAAGTACTAAAGACCCAATGATTATTGCTGCGATACTAGGAATACCCTTTCTCTGTTTAATAATCCTAATATCAACTTTCTTAGGTGATTTGTTTTGTGTATTTTGCTTCTTCTCTTTTTCGTTATTTTCCATAGTAAAAAAATTC
>WOZL01000064.1 GCA_011620305.1 Candidatus Dojkabacteria bacterium
TTTCTGAAAATAAAGTAAAGAACGAACAATATTAAGAATATAACATTTAGAACTACCTTAATCCAAAGATAATCAACTTCAAACAGTAAGCCTAAAAAAGAAATTGCTGTTGTAATCGCTAGAATAATAAAAAACTCTCTCTTTTTCTTAACAACATCTTTTACAAATATCAGAAAAAAGAAGATAACTATTGGTAATATCGGAAAAAGATACCTGTCAAATGATGCTCTTAGTATAAAAACTGTAATAAAACTGTAGAAAATTAAACCTAATGAGATATATGACCAATCATTCTTTTTAAAAGCCATAGAAAACATAAAAATGGAGGTTAAAAATGCTGGAAAGAAAATCATCTTCGGAATAGACAAGAAAGAAAAACTCCTAGGATACAATATCTTACCAGCATAACTAACAAAACCCTTATAAACTCTCTGTAAAAATGTGTCCTCGTTTTCTATCTTTTGTTGTACAGATGGAGCCTCATCATCTATTCTGTTTGTAGTGGCCTTCTCAACTGTGAAATGCTCTACCTGATACTCCACCCCTCCTTTTGTAACCCCAGGAATAACTGATAGAGTATACATATTCAGGGGTATAAGAGAGGTAAATATCATCAAAGCTAAGAATATTGTTGTAGGAAGGAAAGTTTTAAATAAGCTTTTAATCCAATTCCAAATGGTTTTTAAATTAAAACCATCCCAATTTCTCAGTAAAATATATATCAATAAAGCAGGAGCTATCATAAACAGTACATACTCTTTACCATCTAAAATAAGTAATAGGGATAACCCTACTAACCAAAAATTCTTCTGCTCTATAAGGGTATATATTAAAACAAGCATTCCAAGTAACACTGGGATCTCTCTCATATATGTTGGGAGATTAAGAATAAACTGGAAGTTACAAAACATTAGTAATGTACCTAGAAATGGATATAGTTTATTCTTTCTGAAATAATGACTTAGGATCTTATAAAAAATGTATAAACAGAAACAACCTAATAAAACATTCCATACCGTAGCTATAGCTAACGAAGGCCCTGTAAAAAGAAAGACTATAGCAACAGGTAGCTTAAAAAGAAAGCCATGTGTTCCTACAGCATAGTCCCCTATCCACTCACCCCTACTTAAGGCTTCTGTCGTAATAGAGGTCTCCCATAGATAGAGATCATCATCTAGAGTTGCATTTTTAAACAACAACGAAGAAAGACCAAGTAAAAGACAAGCTGCAAGGATTAAGTATATTCCATATTTATCTAGAAACTTTATTATCCTTTTCATTTTTTAACAGTGAAAATATATATTGTCATATTAGTATAATCTACTTTCTTATCTAAATCTAACCACTCAACTTTCATAAAATCATCTAAATACTCCTGATTAGGAAAATTATCCGAATCTTCCTTGGTTGTAATCAGTATCAATTTATCTATATCATAAAGAGAGATACTACTTCGAAATTCTTCAAAATCAGAAATTGGGAAAGAGTACGCCTGCCTTTCTCCTAGCGTTTTAAGATTTTCCCTAATAGGAACAATATCATTTAATTTCCATTTCCATTCAGGATCCAAATATCTCTCTCCATTTAGTGCTGATATTAAATCTAAATTCTTATAGCTATTAGTCCAATACTTTTGATTATCTGGCGCTAATTCTGCAATTTTATCAGCACGTCTATTTCTACCAAAGTTTAGATAACCATATACTTGACCCTGTACATACGAAAAAAGTAACGCCGTAGCTAAAGAAGCTACAGATACCATACCAACCAAAAGATACTTAAGTACTTCCAACTTAGGTCTAAAAAGTATTGTCGTAAATACTACAAATATTGAATATTCTAATATAGCCTTAGGTAGAATATATGTAGTTTCAAAAAGTAGACCTGCAGAGATATAAAGAAAAGTAGCAATAACTAAACCAACTTTTTGCTTCTTGGATAACTTCTGCTTAAAAAGAAGATAGACATACATAACTGAAATCATTGGTACTATTGGTAATAGATATCTACCATGAGATGCCCTAAGTAGATATACAATTAACCAGACTATAATAAACAATGAGAAAAAAGCATAATGTTTAATTCTCTTTTTATTCTTTTTAACGTACTCCTTAAGGGTAACTATAGTTGAAAAAACTACAGGAAGAATCACCACCTTCGGAACAGATAAGAATGAAAATACACGAGGATATAGTAATTTACCTATATATGAAAGAAGTACATTTATAACAGCACAAACAGCCCTAACAATAGGGTTCCAATTCTCTTGTATGACAATCTGATAGATATTTCTACCTCTCACCAATGCATTAAAAGTAGAAGTCGTTGTTTCAAAATGTTTTGTTAGATATATGAATGCATCATCCTTAAGCCCTACAATTGAAGCCAAGAACATATTTACTGGTATAAGATTGGTAGTAAACATAACCACCGTCCAAATGATTGAAGGTAAAAACATTATGATAGATTTTTTGATAACATCCCATAATTTCTTAAAAAAAGAATCTTCTTCTGATTCAATAAATAGCCAGATAACATATGCTAAAGCAAAGACAAAAAACACATACTCTTTAACATCAAGTAGTAATAAGAACAACAAACTTAACATATATTTATTACCCTTTCGAAGAACATGATTTAGAAGTAATAGTATTACTAAAATACTAGGAATCTCTCTGTAATAAGTAACAGCAGATAAAATAAAATGGAAATTAGTAAATAAAATAGCTGTCGCGAAAATTCCATATAGTTTGTTTTTAAAAATATAAGAAAAAAGTCTATAACCCAATACCCCTATTACAGCTGTAAGGATAATATGGTACACAGTAACTACTGCTACAGAAGGACCAGTAATCAAAAAAACTAAAGCAGGTGGGATTTTTGAGATAAAGCCATGTAACCCTACCCCATAGGGTCCAATCCATCTTCCATTCCTAAATAGTTCAGATAATAAGTAGGTCTCTTGGAAATAAAGAGATCCATCATTAACCATATCACGAAAGTATGCAAGACAAGATATAATAACTATATACAGTATTAACAATCCCCAAAACAAATGATCTTTATTTATTTTTTGCAACATTTCTTTCACTAACGGTGGTACTAAAATTATAACTTAGTATTATATATTCACAATGAGTTTATTGGCAAAGAATAAAACTAAACAATATTCGCCTCCTATCCAACCAGTTTCTATTGTTATATACGCAATCTTCATTTTAAGAGCTTCTCATATATTTCAGATATTTCCCCAGTAATATTACTCCAAGTAAAATTCCTAGAGTACTCTAGTATCTTATCCTTATCCCAATCCTTATCCAAAGCCTTTAAGATATTATCTGCAAGACACTTCACATCTTTTGCTTCACAAAGTAGTCCATACTCGTCAGATTTAATAATCTCTGGAACTCCCCCAACCTTAGTCCCTATAAATGGCTTACCACAACCTAAAGCTTCGAACATAACAGTCGGATTCCCTTCAATAAGACTTGAGGATACAAAGAAATCAGAAGCCCCAAAGTAATCAACTAATGTGTTATGAGGTTTCCTACCTAGAAATTTTATGTTCGATTCTAAATCAAGTTCTTTTACTAACTCCTTTATTTCTCCCTCAAGAGAACCTGCTCCAATATGAAGACACAGGATATTTGGATTCTTCTCTTTTACAATCTTAAGTGCCTTAACAAGATATTCGTATCCCTTTTGAACCTCCAGATGACCTATTGTGAATATAATGTCTCTATCCAATGGTAAGCCCAACTTTTTTCTGCATTCTTCCTTTTCTTTATAATAAAACAGGTCTTTTGTGTAACCATTAGGAAACACTTTTACATCGTTCTTGACACCCATATTCAGTATATGCTCTTTATTCTTATCACTTACTGTTAAAATCTGATCAGCTTTATTAAATACATCCTTAATAGCTTCTTTAAATCTTTCACTTCTTAAAGGTAATTTATAAAGATCATATCCATGACCTGTAACGACTAAAGGCTTCTGATATTTTTCACTAACCTTTACCCCAGCATAGCCAGCAGACCAAGCAAAATGAGCATGAATTAAATCAAACTCTATATCCTCTTCCTCGATGGTTTTAATTACCTTTCTCGCATGTCTAGGACCTGCATTAAGATATATGTTTTTGTTAGGTAAATAGAAGAAAGAAACAGGTATTACTTCTACATTATCTGGTTTACCCGTAAGATCAATTGAGTATCTTTTGGAATATTTAGCCCTATTTTTGAAAAATGGTAAGGGTATTATATTCCCTAGTTCTGCAAGTGGTTGATGTCTCACCAAAACATATATCTTATTAAACTTGTTTGCTAGTATCTCCACAGGATCTTTTATGAAACTGTTGTAAGTGTGACTTAAAACCAGAAGATTTTTATCTTTTAACATTTAGAAATAGTAAAATAAAATTAAACCTCTTGCTCTAAATAATCAACCCACCACTTATTAAAATCCTTCTTATCTTCTAATAGCTTCTTTTGTTTTTCTTTCCCAATTTCTTTAATATTCTCCTGACTTAACAACTCATCAATTTTCTCTTTTGTCTTCTCAAGCATATTTTCTCTATCAGAAATGGTGTATAGCAAACCGTATTTCTGTTCCATTTCATCACCTGCACCAGAGGACAACTCACTAGTAAATATCGCATGTACACCCATAACATTACACTCAAACGCCATAGTTAATCCCTCCCCAACATAAAGCTGTGCTTGTGACATAATACTGTGTAGTTTAGTATGTGGGACTTCCTTAATATACTTATCAAATTCCTTAGGTAAATCCTCCTCAGTAGAGAGTATTACCTTACCATACTTCTCTAAATGTTTAATTATTTCCATCTTCTGTTCATTAGTAAAACCTTTTAGTCCTAGATCATGACTAGCCTTCCATGCTACAAATCTTACATATGAGAATTTCTCTTCTGGTTTAAGTCCTACAAGTTTTAGATCTTCTGGATTTGGTTTAAAGTAATTAGGATGTAGGTAAAACAGCTCCTTAAATGTTTCCACTCTCATCTGTTTTTTACCTAAATCTTTCCTATACATCATCGGTGTGAGTATCTTGTATGAGAAAAGTTTAGTAAAAAAGAGTGACTCTACTGATCTCTCTGTATCTGAGTAAACAATGTTTTTCTTTCCTATTAAAATTGCAGTTATTGCCATCATAGGGGATGGGCGACCTATAAGTACATCAGCTTTAAACTTAATTGCTTCTCTCCAATGTCTAAATGTTGAAACTAGAAGTATCGCAGCCTTTTCAAGCTTACCATTTCCTGTACCCTCTCCAACTACTGTATACTCTATACCGTACTGATCTAGTATCTCCCAGTTCTTATCTTTCTTAATAACCAAAACCTTTACCTTATGTCCTCTCTTTTTAAGGATATCTATAATATGGTGAAATTGATGAGCCCATGCTGGATGAGATATCGATATCATTACGTTCATTATTCTTCTTTCTTGAAATTAGAGTATGTTTCTTTTTTCATCTCATACATTATTCTTTCTTGGTTCTTCCTTACTCTATTAAACATATCAGCTAACAGACCAACAATCAAAAGCATCATACCGAAGATTATAAAACCAAGTCCTATAAAACCGAAAGATTTGTAAGGAGAGAAGTTCCCTGTTAAAAAATAGTGGGTAAACATAAATATCTCAAATATCAAACCTATGAACATACTTACACCTCCCATCCCTCCAAAAAACAACATAGGTTTGTAATCTCTTAGAGTCCTTAATATTATCTTTAAGGTTCGGAAAGTATAATTAAAAATACTCCCTGCTACTCTAGATTTTCTACTCTTAAAGTATTTAACATCTACTGGAAACTCTATTACTCTTAAACCTTTATAAACCATATCTAATATGGTCTCTTGAGTATATGTAAAAGCCCCAAACAAATTTAATCTCATTAATGCTTCTCTGTTATATGCTCTAAAACCACAAGACACATCCCTAAACTTTTGACCACTAATTATGGATATTAATCTAGACATCTGTTTATTACCCCAATATTTACTCTTAGGCATATTCTCTGGCATACCATCCTTAAACCTATTACCAGTAACCATATCAGCTTCATTCTTTAACAAAGGTTGTATCATATCTGGTATCTGTTCACTATTAAACTGTCTATCAGCATCTATACTTACTAAGATGTCTGTACTATTTTCTAAAGCATACTGTACAGCTGTTTGGAATGCTTTACCTACACCTTTATTAATTCCATGACTAACCACCTTAGCTCCATGTTCTCTTGCTATCTTAACAGTGTTATCTGTACTGCCATCATCTACAACTAATACCTCAATATTATCTACACCCTCTATACTCTTAGGCAGATGTTCTATTACATCTCCTATACCTTCTTCTTCATTTAGGGCAGGTATGTATATTGTTAGTTTCATACTGTATTTAGTTTGATATATTATTTACCAATCCCTCTATATACCTTTCCACTTTTACTTATCTCTTCTTTATCTAACTTATTCATTCCATCTACTACAACCTTAATATTCTTTCTCTTACCAATTTCCTTAGTTAAATCTCCAAACTTCTTATGTGCTGTAGCTACTACTACACCCTCACACTTATCTAAGGCCTCATCTAAACTCTTTACATTAGACATATCTGGAACAAAAGGATCAAAAACTAAAAGATCTGCACCCTTCTCCTCTAAAATCTCTAATATCTCTAAACAAGGACTCTCTCTAAGGTCTGCAATATCCTCTTTATAACTAAGACCAAGTAAAGCAATCTTAGTACCATTAATAGGTAACTTAACCTCATTTAAAGCATCCTGTAACCTCTCTACTGTATACTCAGGCATACTATTATTAACCTCTCTAGCCATCTTTAAAAGCTTATGATCAAACCCAGACTCAGCAGCCCTATTGATAAGATAGTAAGGGTCTACTGCTATACAGTGGCCTCCTACACCTCTACCAGGCCAATGTACCATGAAAGAGAATGGTTTATTTGAAGAACCTTTTAATGTTTCTATTAGGTCTATACCCAT
>WOZL01000104.1 GCA_011620305.1 Candidatus Dojkabacteria bacterium
CTCATACTATGTTTAGTTTACCATAGTGAGAAGAGTGTTTGAATAACCGATAATATTTGTTCTATTATGTATAAATGAGTAGAAATGATAAAGATATTAGAAAAATTGTAGATACTCTGTATCAGTTTAGGTCTAAAATACCTGCTAATTTAACTGTTAAGAAAGTAAAAGATGTGTGGGGTATTGGTATTAATAAAAATGATTACAACGAGTTCATTGAACCGAGAATAAATATTATTGAGAAGAAGTTAAATATATCTAAGAATTTATTAGATAAAATTGTAATATCTCCCTTTGTAAAATTTGTTGGAGTTTCTGGATCAGTCGCATCTGAGTTTGTAAAAGAAGAAGATGATATCGATCTATTTATTGTTGTTAAAAATGATACTGTTTGGATATATCGATTTCTCTTGTATGTAAAAAATCTTTTTGAAGATAATATTAGAGCTAAAGGAAATTCTGACGTTAAGGATAAGTTGTGTATAAATTATTTAGTAGAAGAGAGAGGTCTAGAGTTTGAGCCTGATATTTTCAACTTAAATGAGTTGATATATCTGAAGCCTCTGTATAACAATCAGTATCTGTATGTGATTTATCTTGTAAATGATTGGCTGAAAGATAGATATCTAATTTCTGATAAATTCTTAGGTAAGGATAGACTAAAAGTAGGTGATGTAAGGAATATTATGAAGAGGAGCTATCTTTTAATTCCATTAAATTTGCTCGCCTTTATTTTACAACTAATATTTATTGTTGTTACGAAACATAATCCAGATATCAAGAGACTATTTAATGGTTTTAACGAGGGTAAGGTTGAGTTTTATCCTAAAGATTTTCGAGAGGAGAAACTGAAGAATTTTAGAAGTCGTTAAGGTTTAGTAATTGAGCTTTTTCTTTTATCTGTTTTGGTAAAATTTCTGGATCGACTGTGGTAATAAAGGTTTGTTGTTTTTTAAGAATTTCGTAATCAAATATCTCTTCTATATTCTCCTCATCTAACTCTGATGCTATATCATCAAGGAGTAAGGTAGGATAATATCCTATCTCACTAGCAATTATCTCATGTGCTTTAAATATCAAGTTACCAATAGCTACTCTTTTTTGACCACGTGAACCGTATTTTTTAATATCCTGATCCGTAAATATATTCCAATCGTCTCTATGTGGACCAACATTTGTATATCCACTAGCTATATCTCTTTTTTTACTTTCTTCTAATGCTTTGGTTATTATTTTCTCAATATCTTTCTCATTACTATTTTGTATTAAGCACTCTAACTCTTTTTCACAAAATGAATATTTTAATTTAAAGTAGTCTCTCTCAAACTTTTTGATAATTGAGATTCGTTCAATATATATTTGAGTTGCAAGTTTAGCCAACTCTTTGGTCCAAAAGTTTAATTGTGGATCATTTCTAGCTATTACACCTTTTTCATAGAACTGTTTAGAGAGTTTCTTCAAATATGAGTTTCTCTGTCTTATGACCTTCCTATATCCTTTTAAAATTGATGGATATTCGTAATTGATATGAGATATGGTTTCATCAATAAACTCTCTTCTGCGATTAGGTGAAAGCATTAGGAGGTCTATTTTTTCTGGATTAAAGAGTGTTGCACTGTTCTCTGAGTAAAATTTCTTAGAAGTAGTTTTATGGTTGTCTATAGAATATACTTTTCGATTGTTGTCTTTGTAATGGGCGTATATTTTTCTATCCGTAGTTATCTCAATTCTGCTATGTTTATTAATCCCATTCTGATTGTTATATACATACTCATCACTTCCTGACCATGGAGAGCTACCGTTAAATGCTAGGTGTATAGCTTCAAGTATAGAGCTTTTTCCCTGAGCATTATCTCCGTAGAGGACAACAAGGTTAGAATTAAATTCCAACTCTATATCCTTAAACTTCCTAAAGTTTTTTAATTTGAGTTTTGTAATCATTATGTCTTTAATATAGCTAGAAATGCTTCTTGAGGTATAGTAACTTGTCCTACCTGTTTTAGTCTCTTTTTACCTTTTTTCTGTTTCTCTAAGAGTTTCTTCTTTCGGCTGTAATCTCCACCATACAATTTTGCAGTAACATCTTTTCTTAGTGCTTTTACATCTTCTCTTGCAATTATTTTTGAACCTATAGCTGCTTGGAGAGGAACTGTAAATTGCTGTCTAGGTATTTCTTCTTTCATTACCTCTAAGAGTTTTACAGATTTAGGTCTTGCCCTATCTCTTGTCTCTAAGAAACTGAGTGCAGGTATTTCTTCGTGATTTACTAAAACTTCTACTTTGACTAAATCAACAGGGAAGTAGTCTATGAATTCATATTCCATTGAGGCGTATCCACTGGATATATTTTTGAGTAGGTCAAAGAAGTTTGATATTAGAGAGGCTAGGGGCATGTCGTATTCTATGATTATGTACTGTTCTTTTAGTTGTATATTGTCTTCACTGCTTGATTGGTTTAAGTATTTGGTAGTAACGTAATCTCCTCGATTATGTTCACATAGGTTCATTAAATCACCCATATATTTATCTGGAGTCAGAATTTCTACCCTTACCCATGGTTCTAGTATCTCTTCAAGTTGGGTAGGGTCTGGTAATTCACTAGGGGTTTGTATAGAGACTTCTTCCCCATCTACTGTCTTAATTTTGTACTCTACAGTAGGTGCTGTAATTAATAGGTCTACATCATACTCTCTTTCTAATCTCTCTTGTACTATCTGCATATGTAGTAATCCTAGGAATCCACATCTAAAACCTGAACCTAGTAGAGCAGATCTTTGGTCAGTAAATGTTAAAGCAGCATCGTTTAAAGCTAACTTGTTTAATGCAGTTTGTAGAGGTTCGTATTCATCAGTGTCTGTTGGGAAGAATGTAGCAAACACATTAGCTTTGGGGACTTTATATCCTGGTAGTGGTTTAGTGTCTAGTTTGTTTGATATTGTATCTCCTACAGTAAAGTACTTAATATCTTTTAGACCAGTAGCTATATATCCAACCTCTCCACAGTTTAGTTTCTCTATTTTTTCCATATCTGGGTTAAATATTCCAATTTCAGTAGGGGTAAAGCTTTCTTGTTTTTGGAGCATGAATAGTTCTTTAGCTTTACCATTTTTGTGATCGATTTCTCCATTAAATACCCTTATCGCAACTACCACACCTCTATGTTCGTCGTAGAAGGAGTCAAAGATTAGTGCTTGTAAGGGTTTCTTGGCATCTCCTTTAGGTGGTGGGCATTTCTCAATTATTGTATCTAAAAGTAAGGGGACATTTTCTCCTGTTTTGCCAGAGACTTCTATGATTTCTTCTTTTTTAAATCCTAAAAGATTAGATATCTCTTCTTTTCTTTCTTCAATATCGATGTTAGGTAAGTCTATTTTATTAAGTACAGGGATTAATGTTAATCCTAAATCTAATGCTTTTTTAGCATTTGATAGGGTTTGAGCCTGTATTCCTTGTGATGCATCTACTAGTAATAGGGCAGATTCACAAGCTGCTAATGACCTAGATACCTCATATGAGAAGTCTACATGTCCTGGAGTGTCTATGAGATTTAGTTCGTATCCTCTCCAGCTCATCTTACATGCTTGGAGTTTGATTGTAATACCTCTTTCCTGTTCGAGGTCTAGTCTGTCTAATATTCTTTCACTATGCTTTTCTTTTCTTGTATTTGTACTTGTAGCTTCTAGTATTCTATCTGCTAGAGTAGATTTACCATGGTCGATATGTGCAATTATCGAAAAGTTTCTTATTTTCTCAAGATTATTCATACATAGGATTATACAAAGTGTGGGAGTTTTTAGAAAGTCGTTAGTTTATGAACTAAGGTTTAGAGTATAGACCTAAGATATGTACACGAAGTTTTTTGTTTTTCTCTTTCATTACTATCCTATGCCATAATTTTGAAATAGGTTTTGTTAAACTACAGAATCCAATATATTTAGGACTATCGTTGTATTTAAATTTTACTTTCTTATATTTAAGTTTAGACAGTAGGATTTTATCAATATCTTTCTCAGTATTTAGTCTGTAATATTTGGGGAAGGTGTCCTCCTCGGCTCTTTTGTATATGAGTTTGTTAATAAATCCATGAATTCTCTGTGGAATAATTGAAGCTATAAATGAAAACCAACTCTTACGATTAGGTGCAATAAAAACAAGATAACCACCAGAGGAGAGAATTCTATCCATTTCTCGAAGAAATTTCTCTGGTTCTTTAATATGTTCAAATACCCAAGCAGAGGTAATTATATTGACAGAATTATCTGGAATAGGGATGTCAATTAAATTTGCATGTATTTTTTTGTCAAGGAGGGAGTTAAGCTTTAATCCTTCTTTATCAATATCAACGCCAATTGTTGTATGACACTTTTCATAGACATCTTTTAGTGCGTTGCTGTGACCACATCCTGCATCTAGTAATATTGGCTTACCAATATTTTTAGACACTTCATCTACGGCGTAATTAGCTAATTCTATATATGGTTTATATATATCTCTTTCTTCAGTACACATCATTTTGTTAATATTTCCTTGGAATATTAATAAAGTATACAAACTATGGGGAGTTTTAGAAAGTCTTACTCTGCAGCAATTTTCATCTCAAAATCTTCGCTGAACTGTATACCAACTGCACTCTCTACAGTAAGATACACCTCATATTTGGTTTGAGGTCTTAGAAGTATGTCTACTGTATATGATTCTCCAGTAGATCTCTGTAATCTGTATGTCTGATCATTTATTATCAATCCAATTTCTGTTCTGGTAGGATTAAGTGTTCCTCCTGAGAATGATATCTCTTTGTCTTCTTCACTTCTGTTGTCTAATACCAGTATTGGTTTTGAGTAAAAATCTGCTCCTCTTTTAGTTAACTTTGCGTTATATATATAGCTACCATTCTCTTCTCTGTAAATTTTTTCAGAGGTTACAATCTCATGTGTTCCTCCTACTAAATCTACAAGGACCTGATTACTTGTAGTAACTCCCAATATATCAGTAAACTCTTTGAGATTTTTTGTTATAGGTTCTAGATTGATAACAGTGATTGTAGGGATGATAAAGAGTAGAGCAAGTAAACCTAACGCTACTGGCTCAATTATCTTTCCAAATACCTCTTTAAATTTTCTTTTTTTATTGATTGGGGCCATTAATAATATGAATGATTATTACTATTAGGATATACTTTATCAGTTTCTATTTCAAATGTCTTTATCAAACCCCATATTGAGAGTAGAGTAAGAACTCCTCCAGTAATACCAACCCATGTATAGCTGTCACCTTGGAGAGAGTTTGATATTGTAATAACGGAGGAGATAAGGAGAAAAGATGTCCATATGAAGATTTGAAGAAATGTTGAGTTACTACTTGTAACCCATTTCAGCATATTAAATTTTACGACCTTAGCTATTGTTCTTGGATTCTCTGTAGCACTTTGAAGTATGGTAGTTCTAACAATCATGTATAGGGTAGGAATACCCAGTATAATTAACATGGCCATATCAGAAATGGAGTTAACAAAAAGTGTACTACTCTCATCTGCTAGAAATATTTGGGTTGAAAAAATACCGTTAAGTTCATTGCCTACTTCAAAATTAAGGTTGTAGGCTATTATTAAGGCTATAACTCCGATAAATTTTCCAGCAATCATTAGTACTGCTGGTACTATCGAGAGTTTAAGCGCTTTTTTTAGAAGTATTGACATTATCTTGGGCAAGTTTATTAAGTTTAGATGCAAGTCTGGATTTTCTCCTACTTGCATTACCTTCCTTTATAACATTTTTCTTAGCTGCCTTGTCAAGTACTTTGTATACTTGGGGGAGTGTTTTCTCAGCTTCATCATATTTGCCTTCTTCTATTAGAGTGTCAAATCTCTTAGTAGCTCTCTTTATACGATTTCTTAGTCTATCGTTATAAACAGTTCTTCTTTTGGTTTGTCTTAAGTCTTTTATTGATGTTTGTAAATTTGGCATTCAACTTTTATCTAAATATATTAATTTGACTGCGGTAATTATATCTATATTTAAAATATTTGTAAACAGTGGGTTTTCTGTTACACTATAGCATATGAAGGAAGGCTTTGAAAATTGGTTAATAGTTTTTGCAATAATAGTTGTAGATACTTTTATAAGTATTCCTTCAGTTGGAACATCATCAATTTTATTTATTCTACTCGCAATCCTTTTTGGAATTACTATCTATCGGCTAAATGTTCCATTGTGGCTTGCTTCAATAATTGGCGCTGTACTTTTGTTTCTTGCCGCTTATGCCGGTCAAGTTTATCCAATAAATTTAAGCAGAGATGTATGGATGATAATAATTTTCTCATATATTTTTGTAGCATCAGTAACACTTG
>WOZL01000093.1 GCA_011620305.1 Candidatus Dojkabacteria bacterium
CAGAGGTTATTAAAAAGAGATGGGAGAACTTAACTAATTTAAAAGCAAAGAAAATAGATGAAAAAAGCAAGTAAAAGTACAGTAGTAAAACAGCTAAAGAAAACACCAATAGTCCAAGTAAGCTGTAAAAAGGTAGGAATATCTAGAGCAACCTTCTACCGTTGGAAGAAAGAAGACAAGAAGTTTGCACAAGATGTAGAAGCAGCTATAGAAGAAGGCCTAGGACTCATAAACGATATGGCAGAGAGCCAACTAATCACGGCCATAAAGGAAGGTAATCTAACTGGAATAATATTCTGGTTAAAGAACCATCATAGACAGTATTCACCAAAGTTAGAAGTAACTACTAAGGATGGAGATATACCTCTAACAGAGGAACAGAAAATTTTAATTAAGAAATCTCTAGCAATGGCATATAGAGATAATAAAAAGGAGGAAAACAATGGACAACCAAATAAGTAATATAAAACATAGAGATGAAATAATAGAAACTCTTGTTAAAGATCAACAAGTAAGAAGAAATGTGGTTAAAGAAAGTCATATGACATTCTTTCATCTGTATTTTAATGAGTATGTAAGGTATCAGACTGCAGACTTTCAAAGAGAGATGTTTGAGATAACAGAGAATGAAGATCTTAAACTAGCAATAATAGTAGCCTTCAGAGGATCAGGTAAGTCTACAATAATGACAATGTCCTATCCTATATGGTCCATACTAGGTAAACAACAAAAGAAGTGTGTAGTAATACTCTCTCAGACTCAACAACAGGCTAAGATACACCTTACTAATATAAAGAGAGAGTTAGAGTCTAACGACCTACTTAGAAGTGACTTGGGACCGTTTGAGGAGCAATCAGATGAGTGGGGTTCTACAGGACTGTTCTTTCCTAAGTTTGGAGCTAAGATATCTACAGCATCTAGTGAACAGAGTATTAGGGGTATTAGGAATGGTGCATACAGACCAGATCTAATTATTTGTGATGATGTTGAGGATCTAAATTCTACTAAGACTAAAGAGAGTAGAGATAGTGCATATAGTTGGTTTACAGGAGAGATAGCACCACTGGGAGACAGAAATACTAGGATAGTTATGGTAGGTAACCTACTACATGAGGATTCACTACTAATGAGATTAAAAGAGAATCTAGAGAAGCAAGAGGGTAATGTAATCTATAGAGAGTATCCAGTAGTAGATGAGAATGATGTAATTCTTTGGAAGGGTAAGTATCCAACTATGGATGATTTAAAGATAGAGAAGAAGTTACATGGGGATGAGAAGGCATGGCAAAGAGAGTATATGTTAAAGATAATTGCAGATGATGATCAGTTAGTTAAGAAGGAATGGATACAGTATTATGATGAGATACCTCTGGATAGAACTAACTACAAGCATACGCTAATAGGGGTAGATTTAGCTATATCCTCCTCTAACCATGCAGACTATACAGCTATTGTAGTTGGTCATGTATATGGTTGTGAAGAGAACATAAAGGTATATATAGAGAAGTTTCCAGTAAACAAGAGGTTAGACTTTCCTAGTACTTTAGAGAAGATTAAAGAGGTGTATGGTCTCTCAAAGAGGTTTGATAGAAGACCTAAGCTATACATAGAGGATGTTGGATATCAGAAGTCAGTAGTACAGATGTTAAAGAAGCAAGGAGTAGCTGCAGAGGGTTTTCCTCTTCATGGTAGAGATAAGAGGGAGAGGTTAGATTCAGTTACACATATGATTAGGTCTGGTAAAGTTTTCTTTCCTAAGCAGGGTGCAGAGGAGTTAATCCAGCAGTTAGTTTATTTTGGAGTAGAGAAGCATGATGATTTAGTAGATGCTTTTACTATTGTTTTACATATGGCTATAGAGAAGGATAGGCCTAAGGTAAAGTTCTTAACAAGAGAACAGGCTGCTATTATTAGGTATGGGTATGATTATAATAATAGGGGTGGAGGGTATTGGTTTTAGGGAGGTTTATGTTGGTGGTTGTTGGAAGAAAAGCTGGGAATGAGGTAAAATAAACTCAGAGAAAGTATAATTTAAAGCAAAAATAGGAAAATTTTAATAATAAAAATATGGCAATAAAAAAATCAGTTCTTTATAGTTCACTTAGGGCAAGTTGTGACGAGTTAAGAGGAAGCATGGATGCTTCACAATATAAAGACTATGTCTTAATACTCCTTTTTGTTAAATATGTTACGGATAAATATAAAGCAGATCCAAGATCTTTGATATTTGTACCAAAGGATGGAAGTTTTGATGCTATGGTTAAAGCAAAAGGGACAAAGGATATTGGAGACCGTATTAACAAGATCATCGGAAAGTTAGCAGAAGAGAACGATCTCAAGGGTGTAATCGACGTTGCTGATTTTAATGATGACACGAAACTAGGTAAGGGGAAAGATATGGTTGATCGGCTTACGAACTTAATTGCAATCTTTGAGAATCCCCAGTTAGATTTTAGTAGAAATAAGGCGGGAGGAGATGATCTGTTAGGAGATGCTTATGAATATTTAATGAAGCACTTTGCTACGGAGTCAGGTAAAAGCAAAGGGCAATTTTATACACCATCAGAAGTCTCAACAGTAATGGCTAGGGTGATTGGTGTTTCAAATGCAAAGTCAAAAGATACGACATTGTATGACCCAACTTGCGGAAGTGGTTCTCTACTTCTTAAAGCCGTAGATCAAAGTCCAGTTGGTTTAACTATCTATGGGCAAGAGAAAGATAACGCAACTGTTGCATTGGCAAAAATGAATATGATACTTCATGATCAACCTACTGCTGACATTCATCAAGACAATACTATTTCCACTCCATTCTTTAAAAATAACGACGGTACACTTAAAACTTTTGATTATGTAGTAGCCAATCCACCTTTTTCTACGAAGTCGTGGAGTAATGGGATAGATCCATTAGATGATAAATATAAAAGGTTTGAGCTTGGCATTCCTCCAGCAAAGAATGGTGATTATGCCTTCTTTTTGCATATTCTAAAATCACTTAAAAGTACTGGAACAGGAGCAGTTATCCTTCCTCATGGAGTACTATTTCGAGGCAATGCTGAAGCTGATATACGTAGAAATATTATAAAACGAGGATATATAAAAGGAGTCATAGGATTACCTACCAATCTCTTCTTTGGTACTGGAATTCCTGCTTGTATAATTATAATCGATAAGGAGCAGGCAAGTTCACGAAAAGGGATATTTATGATTAATGCAAGCAAGGGGTTTGTGAAGGATGGTAACAAGAATCGATTAAGACAACAAGATATACAAAAGATTGTTGAAACTTTTAATAACCTTCTCGAGATTGAGCATTATTCAAGGATGGTACCTGTTTCAGAAATTGAAGAGAATGATTACAATCTAAACCTACCTAGATACATTTCTTCTGGAGATAAAGAGGATGTGCAAGATATAGAAGCTCATCTGCGAGGTGGTATCCCAAATGCAGATATTGATGAATTTTCAGAGTATTGGGAGTTGTTTGCGGAACTAAGAGATAAGCTTTTTGTTCAAAACAGCAAAGATGGTTATTCAAATTCAAAATACAAAGCAGAAGAGATTGCAGAGGTAGTATCTAATCATGAAGAATTTAAAGATTATAGAACAGCAACTAAAAGTGTTGTTGACTCTTGGGTACTACACACTAAGGAAGTCTTAAATAATTTGGAACCTGGATTCAATCCCAAGGAAGTAATAGTCGGGCTCTCGGATGATTTGTTAAATAAAGTATCTGGAGTTAAGTTGATTGATAAGTATGACATATATCAGATATTAATGACCTACTGGGCGGAAGTATTTCAAGACGATCTTTATATCATTACTCAAGATGGATGGAAGGTTGATATAAGGGATGTGCTTTATGAATCAGGTAAAAACAAAGGTAAGCCTAAAAAAGGAGAGTGGACTTCCGACTTATTACCAAAAAAGATTGCAATCTGTGAATACTTCAAAAATGAGCAGAAAGAGATTAGTAAACTAAATAATACAATAGAAGACCTTAACTCTAGAATGGATCAGTTAGTAGAGGAGCATTCTGGTGATGAGGGAGTTATGGAGGAGGTAAAAAGCGATGCTGGGAATGTAACCTTAAAAAATGTTAGGGAATGGTTAAAAGAATTTGAAGATGATCCAAATCTTACAGAAGAGGTAGAGATTATTAACAGCTATCTAGAAATGGATAAGGAGATGAAAACTTTAAAGAAGGAACTTAAGTCGAAAGAGAAAGAACTAGATGACAGGCTGCTTTCAAAATATAAGAAACTTACCGAGGAGGAGATTAAACAATTAGTTATTGATAATAAATGGATTAAAACGATTGAGGGTAGAATTATGGAGGAAGTAGATCGTATTCCAACAAAACTTTCTAATAGGATTAGAGAACTAATTACCAGATATACAGATACTCTCCCAGAGATTGAGGGGGAAGTAAAAAAGTTTGAATACAAGGTTCATTTACATTTACAAAAAATGGGATTTTTAGATAAAAAAGATCTTTTTCAAATAACAACTTTGTATAGAATTAGTGAAAACATCAATGATGATACTGATATCGCGAACGATATAGCTAGGAATAAATATAGAAATATTTTTAGTTCAGAGTTTGGTGACTTAATGAAGGAGTTACAAGATTTAAATAGTAGTCATGTATTTACTAGGAGATTCAAGAAACTTTTGGTTGAGATTGAAGAGAGTTACAAAATGTTCTTTCAATTTTATGATAAAACTATTGACTCATTTTATGGTTGGAGTCAGGAAGAATTTGAGCCTAAAAAACAATATTTACTTGGTTTATTAGTTAAAAGTATTTATGTCTCTGGTGTTGAGATATTAAAGATATTTAAAGGCGCCTTGGATATTGAGCATGGTTATATTAAACAATTTCAAGAGACTAGAAACAAGCTTTTTATTCACTCACTAGACCCCAAAGGTTTCAATGTAAAAATTGAATTAGACTCTCCACTTAATACAGACGGAAGTATTCATTGTAGGTTGATTAATTATGAAGATAAAAACACTGAAACCGAAACGGGTGAACTCTTTCCCTTTTTAGATCTATATAGGTTTTTTGAATATTTAGAGGAGAATAAGCAAGAGATAAAAGATTTTTTAAATAGTTTAAGTAAAGATGAGTAATATTCCAAAAGGCTACAGACAAACAGATGTGGGAGTGATTCCAGAGGATTGGGAGGTAAAGAGGATGGAGGATATTGGGGTTACTTATAGTGGGCTTTCGGGGAAGACAAAAGAAGATTTTGACAATGGGAATGCAAGTTATATTGATTTTCTAAACATTTTACAAAATGCTTTTATTGATACGTCATCTTTACCTAAAGTTAATATCAGAGAAGGAGAGCATCAAAATAGAGTTCTTAAAGGTGATTTGTTTTTTAATACTTCATCAGAAACTCCAGAAGAAGTCGGAATGTGTGCCTGTTTAAAAGATGATGTTAAAAATACATATTTGAATAGTTTTTGCTTTGGTTTTAGATTAAACGATTCTGATGTATTAGCTGAATTCTTAAGCTATTTTGTAAATAGTAAATATGGCCGAAATTTGTTTGCATCATCCGCACAGGGTTCTACGAGATATAATCTTTCAAAGTCAAATTTTAACAACTTAGTTATAGGATTTCCTCAAAAGGAAGAACAATCCACTATTGCCCAAGTCCTTTCAGATACAGACTCCCTTATCACTAGCCTAGAAAAACTAATTGTCAAAAAGAAGTTGGTTAAGAAAGGTGCCATGCAAGATCTACTAACTGGTAAAAAGCGTTTACCAGAGTTTGATAATGGACAAGGTTATAAGCAGACTGAAGTGGGAGAGATTCCTGAGGATTGGGAGGTGAAAGAGTTGGGTGAGGTATTGTCAAGTACTAGACTAGGAGGAAATTATCAAAATACCGATGATGAAACATATTATCCTCTAATAAAAATGGGGAATATTGGTA
>WOZL01000071.1 GCA_011620305.1 Candidatus Dojkabacteria bacterium
TGTGTTATAATTAATATATATGAATGACGATAAAAATAATCAGAAACAATTTTTTATAGAAACAATTGCAAAATTTTGTGATAAATGTGGTAGTGCATATTCGGTAGATGACCTTGAACTAATTCAAGATACACCAATATCGAGTATTATACACTTCTCTTGTAGTAATTGTAAAGCAAGTCATATTGCGACTTTTCTTAAACCCATGGGAATAAGTAACAGAACTCCTATAAATACAGATTTAGAAGTAGAAGAGATTAAAAAGTTTGCTAAAAGAGACGAAACTTCAATTGAGGAGATATTAAATCTCTATCTCTATCTTAAAGAAAACCGCAAAGTTAGAGTGTAGACCAGCTTACTTCAAACTCAGCATCAGAGATTAAGTCAAATCTCCTATTAAGTTGATTACTAATGCTTGTTAAATCTTCGCTTTCTATAACATTCCACTGAGCAGGATACCCTATATTTAATACATAACTTTCCTTTTTAGTTCCCGGCTGTTTGTAAATATTTATATCAAAAAAAACATTGTCATTTTGTACAGTAAGTGGGAAATATGAACCAAGATCATTTCTATCAACTCTATATCTTACAGTTAGTGTATTATTTGAATTTACAGGAGTATTAAACCACCCTCCTATAACCTTAAATCCGAAGTCATTGTAAATACGATATTCATTATCCTCAATACCCTGTATATTAAGGATATTTGCTTCTGGTGGTATATATATTCTTTGATAGTTAATGTAATCTCCTTGAGGATATGTATCAGATGTACTTTCATTGGCAACATTGATTTCATAGGTGTAAGTTATATTCTCTTCTGATATCTCAATATTCAGATTATGATCTCTTTTAATGTAAAGATTTGCTTTATTAGCCCCCCAATTCCAATCAATTGCTATTGGTGCAGATACATATTTACTATCTAGTTGACCATCCCAATTCTTCTGGTCAAAGAAGCTTGTTGCTTGAGTATTCTTAAATACAGCTTGTAGATGTTTTTCATTTAAACTCTCTATGAAAACAGATGATACTGATTGATATTCAGAAAAGTC
This sequence comes from Candidatus Dojkabacteria bacterium, assembly GCA_011620305.1. Lineage (GTDB taxonomy): Bacteria > Patescibacteriota > Dojkabacteria > SC72 > SC72 > WOZL01. The sequence goes on from WOZL01000071.1 coordinate 1,059, forward strand.
TGAAGAAAGAAGTCTAGTTATAATTTCATTTGCTAAATTCGCTAAAAAAGTAGATTTACGATTTGAGCCTGGTGTAAATTCCTGATGCATTTCAAATATTTTGTTATATATATTCTCACTAGTTACTAACTCATTTTCACCAGGAACTTCCAACCCACCCCATTGATCTAAAAGCTTTTGTATAAAGGAGATATCAATGGTAATTATCCCATCTAAATCATCCCCATTACCGAGAGCAAAGATAAAGCTCTCTGCTTCTAGCATTACGTTATACAAATCTGGATCCCAGTTAATCAATGAGAAGGAGTACTCAGTTGTTTCAAGAGCTTGAACTAAAGAGTTCGGAGGATTAAACCTCTTATTTTGTACCTTCAATGTCCCTTCAGCATTGTATATATCATCAACAAATAGCTCCCTTATCTGTCCACCCTCTAATCCAACTACAGCATAACTAGATATCCATCCCCCTGTACTTCGTATTTCACCCTCATTTTGCAGCAAAATTAAAAATCTTTTTCTCTCTGTATTACCTAATATATCAGGGAGGAAAGTAACCAAGTTTGATATCGAATTAACAGATTCTGAAGCCTCTTTAACTCCTGATTTAAGTTCAAGCACATACTCTTGAGTAAATTGAGGGAAATGTTCAACTACAACACTAGAAATTATCTCATCAGAGAGTTTAAGCTTGTATGCACCATCTTCAGTTAAATAGCTTTTCTCTTCGATTGTATTGAGATAATCTCTGTATTCTTTTGTGGAGCTAGGAGTACCACTTTCAAAATTAATTGAAGGCTCAAAGTCTTGGATGTATAGAGCTAAAGGCTCTAGTCCAGAAAGTAAGCTATCACCACTATCAAGAGCATACTCTAAGCCTAAATATACCTTATCCAGTTCTCTGGATAGGGGTTCTTGATTAAATAGTTTAATAGCCCAATTTACTCTTTGAGTGTTCTTCTTTATCTTAGAGAGATGTTCTTCTATTGTATCGATATTTGTTTTAGCTTCTTGGAAGTTGTAAGAAACAATATTATCTCTGAGCTCCTTCCCATTTGAATATATTATTGAGCCTCCAAGCGTTATTCCTATTAGAGGTGAAAGTAGGTAATAAGCTGTTAGTATGATGAATATTGCTATTGTAAAGATTAACCCAAATTTCTTGTAATTTATTTCTGTAAAGAGCTTCTTACCATCTTTTTTGATAAAAAAGCTTTTAATTTTACTAATAATTTGACCTCTTTTTGTATCAACCTCTATACTACTAATTTTCTCCTTAGGCTCTGTATTTTCTGGGATATTCCAATTTTTGTTACTTGATTCATAGTAAGTATGTATCTGATCTATTAAAGCATTCTCCAAAGAAATTTGTTGCTTCCATCCATATTTAGACGCATTTGGAGCTGGAACATATAGGTCTTGTAGGACTAACTTGGACTTCTGGTCTGTAATAAATTTGATGCTCTGGGCTGTTACATTCAATTCTAAGAGCTTGTAAGCTATGGATAGGGTAGTATAGTCATTCTTGTTGGTAAGGGATATTACCTCACCTTTAGTCTTGTCTGAGAAGGTAAGCTTTAGTATCCCATATACTGCATCACTCTCTTCTATGACATTGTGAATATCTAATCCTTCTCCAACAATCTCTATTTGATTTTTGTTTACGCCATCAGAGAAGAGTTTGTCTAATTTTGGATCAGTAATTTTCTCACTACCTTTACCAAGTAGTGTAGCTAATCTAATTATCCTTAAATTTACTTTTGTTTTATCCCTATACTCTGCAGCCATATTCTCACAGTATTTTTGTAATTCCATATTAGAGTATGGACTTGGTTGAGCAAGGTTTTCATTATTTACTCTGTTTGCTAATTCTCTATTAAGTCTTAAAGATGTAATTAAAGAAATCTTTGCTTTGGAATTCTGAGCAATTTTCATAGAAAGATTTAAATTATCAGTTTCTGATAGGAAGTCCTTGCTATCTAAAGTTTCCTCTTGGTGAAGTTTATGATTTAAATTGTAGTAGAGATAGTCAATTCTGCTGAGGTTTTCTAAAAATGATTTACTATTTTTAAAATTGATAAAGGTAATATTACCTTCTTTCTTAAGTTGGTTGGTATACTTCTTACTTTCAGATGTAAATTTGTCAATTATTACCACCTGACTCCCTTGTTGTAAAAGGGTTTGTGCGAGTAAGAAGCCAAGATAGTCACCCCCATGAACTATTACTGAGAGTGGTGTCTGCGGTTTAATTTTTAAGCTTTCTCCTTTAGCCATTATCTACTGTTTCAAAAGTTATCGGTATTGGGAAAAGATACGTCTTAACATTTAAGAGATTTCCTTGCTCAATTAGTATAGGTATTTTAACAGTTTCATATCCTTCGGCACTTACTTCTAGTTCATACTCTTTAGTTGTTAATTTCTCTGATATTACTGGCGTTTTCTTTAGATATTCTCCATCTAAATATATTTTGCTTCCTTCTACTTCAGATAAAACAGATAGTGAACCTTCATTTTTTCCTAAATTGTTTTGAGGTGAGTAGTAGAGTATTGCACCATGTAATATTCCTGCTGGACCTATCTCAATTTCTACACGAGAGGTTGTATTTTTAGTGAGCTTTACATTAAGTGTCTGTTTTTTGTAAAAGCTTTCTGAGTCAGATATTCTTTCAAGTTCTACTGTGTAATCTCCTGGGCTAAGTTCATTTATAGTTACTGGAGTTTCTCCATACTCTTTACCATTTATACTTACACGAGCTTTTCCTTTTATGGTAACAACTTCTAATGTAGTGTTGGTATAGAATTGGTTAAGAAATGGTATCTTAGAAGCTATACCGTTGGTGGGTAAAAAGTATATTAAAACAGAGAGTGCTAAAGTAGCAAGTATGATTATTGGGACAGTTTTTAACTTTTTCATATAATCATTATATTGAATATATCAGGCTTTGTCTATTTAGTAGGAGTATTTTGATTCTGGGGATTTTTCTTTCTCCTTTTCCTTTCTTTTATTAGCTTTATAATTAATGATTACTATTAGTAAGAGAACTAAAGCTAAACCGAATATTACTGCAAAATATCTCATAGCTCCAGTTGTGGCGATAGCGACAGAGCCAATTATTAATGCTATTGAACTCTCTAATAGTAAAACTTGGATTCTAGTCAATTTAAGCTGTAGTAACCTATGGTGTAGATGAGTAGTATCATTAATCTTAAGTAGTTCTTTTAAGGACTTTGGCTTATGTACAAAAATCCTTCTTATAATTACAAATATGGCATCTAAAAGAGGGAGGGCTAAAAGCATTATAGAGGTTGATATCTTAGCATCTGTAATTAAAGCAAGTAGTGCTATCATAAAGCCGTATACCGATCGGCCTGAAGAGCCTGACATAATCTTTTCGGGAGGTATTGCAAATATTAAAAATGCTAGAAGAGAACCACTCATTGCAATAGAGGTTACAGCTGTAAAATCAGAAGACATCCTAACTGCTATTATAAAAAGCAGAGTAAATATTACTACTGAGTAGCTTTCAAGTAATCCTGGAGAGCCTCCTACCCACTTAACAGCATTTAAGCAGAGTAGAAGCCAGAAAAAAAGAAATATATCTCCAGGTAATATAATTGATATTGGGAAATTAAATATATCGAAGTGGATACTGTATGCAGCGAAATTAAGGAACTCTTTTTCTACTAAACCTATCTGAGTTAAATCTATAATTGAGAGGACGATAATGAGAGAAGCCAGTATCTGGTATCCAAATTGAATTCTAGAGTCTAGATTAAAGATATCATCTAGAGTAGAACCAATCATTAACACTAATAGAGCTAGTAATACAGGGGCTGTAAAGGGAGTTATTTGAAAACTGAGAAAGATTATTATAAGAGCAGGTAGTGTGACTGATAAACCACCTAGGCTAGGGGTTTCTACTTCATGCATTGCTTTAGCAGGATTATCAAAAGCTTTCCCTTTTCTTTTGGTATGTGGTTTGTAAGTTGCCCCAATACCCCATGCTATCTTTCCAATGATTGGGGTTAGTAGAAATGTTACTAAAAAAGCAATCAGAGCAATTGGTATAAATGCAAGATATTTTGAGAGAGTAGGATTACCAACGAAAGGGGTAATCATTGTAGTAAGGTTACTAAAGAATTGTGTTGGTATTGCGTAGTCCATATCTTTTAGTATAGGTTAATTATTCTTATCAATGCAATCGTTATTATCATATTTGCTAAAAACATTACCCAAAGAAGCGTATTAGAGAGATCTCTTTCTTTATTGTAATATCTGTTCGAAACTACTATACCAGCTATTACAATTAGAAATGAAAGTATTGGAGCGAGATATATAAATGAAGAGGATGCTAACCTGTCTTGTGCATTTATATATATTTGGAAAACAGGTATCTTTTTTGGTAGTAGTGTGTAGTTTTCTAAAATGGTAAAAAGCTGTGTGGCTATTAAAGAAAAGGATAGAATAATACAGAACCATACCCAACTGCTTTTGGTATATTTACGGATATCCCATTTAGCTCTAAAGAGCTCAAAACGTTCTTTATACTTAGTAAGACCGTTTAGTGGTGATTCCTTTAATTTAAGGTTTAATTGATCCTCTTTCTTCTCAGGCATGGATTATTATATCAATTGGTCTCTAAGATTGATACATACATATCTAAAGTAAGCTCGTGTGGTCTCTTTATTTCTAGCTCTTTTGGTATTTTGTAGTTATACGGTTTCAAATTATTTTTTAATGTTTTTCTTGGTTGTTTAAAAGATCTTTTAATTATTCTTTCAAGCTCATCTGTATTTACATTAGTGTACTTCTTCTTGGGTGTAAATTTGACAAAGGAAGCATCTACATTAGGTCTAGGTTTGAAATTTCCAGCTTTAATATCAAATA
>WOZL01000042.1 GCA_011620305.1 Candidatus Dojkabacteria bacterium
TTTTAGAAGGACTAGAGGCAGTAAGAAAAAGACCAGCAATGTATATCGGTTCTACTGGTAAAATGGGCTTACATCATATATTTACTGAGATTTTAGATAACTCAGTAGATGAGGCTATAGCAGGCTTCTGTGATCATATCTGGGTAACATTAAACAAAGATGGCTCTTGTACTGTACGAGACAATGGTAGAGGCATCCCAATTGAAGAACACTCCCAAACCAAGGTATCTACTCTAGAGACAGTAATGACTAACTTACATGCTGGTGGTAAATTTGACCAAGGTGCATACAAAGTCTCTGGTGGACTTCACGGTGTAGGTATGAAATGTACTAACGCTCTCTCTGAGAGTATGGAAACTATAGTCTGGAAAGATGGAGGAGAGTATAAACAGGAATACAAAAGAGGTATACCTCAATATCCTGTTAAAAAGATAGGGGATAGTAAGCAGACTGGAACTCAACACACATTTTTACCCGATGATGAGATTTTTGAAACAACTGAATGGGATTTTAAGGAGATTTTAAGTAAGTGCAGACAACATGCATACTTAACTGCTGGACTTTGGTTTACTATAACCGATGAAAGGGTAGGAGAGGGTGAGAAACCTAAGATTTTTGAACTGTATTTTGAAGATGGTATTAAATCTTACGTTCAGTTCTTAAATCTTGATGAGAAGATATTAGGAGAAGAACCATTTTACATGAACAAAGAGGATGATGATGTATGGGTAGAGGTAGCTATACAATATACTGACAGTATGGACGAGACAGTTATGTGCTATACCAACAACATTATCAACCCAGAGGGTGGTACACATCTAGCTGGTTTTAGAATGGCTCTTACTGGTGCAGTCAATACATACGCACAAGAGAATGATATGCTTAAAGGTGTAAAAGGTACTTTGAGTGGTGAAGACGTAAGAGAGGGCTTAACTGCAATTGTTTCTGTTAAGGTAACAGATCCTCAATTTGAAGGACAGACTAAGATTAAGCTAAATAATAGAGAGGTTAGAGGTATTGTAACTAGTTTACTTAGAGAAGAGTTACTTACGTATTTCAATGAGAACCCTGGAATCGCTAAAGAGATTATAGGCAAATCTGTACTTGCTCATAGAGCCAAGGTAGCAGCAAAAGCTGCAAGAGATGCAGTTGTTAGAAAGAGTGCTTTAGAGAATTCTACATTACCTGGTAAATTAGCTGACTGTATTAGTAATGATCCAGCAGAGTGTGAGCTATACGTAGTAGAGGGAGACTCTGCTGGTGGCTGTTTCTCTGGTGATACTAAGGTGGCTTTAGTAGATGGGAGATCCCTAAGTTTCGTTGATTTAATAGAGGAACAAAAGAAGGGAATAAAGAACTTCTGCTATACAATAGGAAAAGGAGGCAGGATTGAAATAGGCGAGATTCAGAATGTAAGAAGAACAAAAAAGAATGCAACCGTTGTTAAAGTGTCTTTAGATAACGGAGAAGAGATTAGATGTACTCCAAATCATAAGTTTATGTTAAGAAATGGAGATTATAAAGAAGCAAGGGATTTAGAAATATCAGATTCTTTAATGCCTCTCTACAGAAAATTGTCTGCAAAAAATAAGAGAATTACTATTGAGGGATACGAACAAGTATTGAATCCTTCTACTTCTAGATGGATGTTTACCCACATACTATCTGACAAATACAATTTAGAAAATAATAAGTATTCTGAAAACGAGGGTACACACCGACATCATGTTGACTTTAACAAATTAAATAATAATCCAAATAACATAACAAGACTGTCAAAGGAGACACATTTAAAGGTACACCAGAAACATGCAAAGAAAACCTTGCATAAAGAAGAAGTTCTTGAGTGGAGAGCCAATAAGACAAAAGATCAGTGGACAGAAGAATTTAGAAGAAAAAGGGAAGAGTCGTACAATAAAACCTATTTAGAGAAAGGTTTGCAAACTATGAAAAATCTTTATGAAAAATATGGTGAAATAACCGAAGATTTATATGACGATGTAAGAAAAACAACAAATGATAAATCTCTAATTAAAATGTCTACGATATGTAAGAGATTTTTTAATGGAGATGAGAACCAACTATTTGAGGCCGCCAAAAACTATAATCATAAAATAAAATCTGTAGAATTCCTTGAGGAGAAGATAGATGTATACGACCTAGAAGTTCCTAAAACACATAATTTTGCTTTAGCGGGTGGCGTGTTTGTACATAACAGTGCCAAACAGGGTAGAGATAGACACACACAGGCTGTATTACCTCTACGAGGTAAAATTATTAACACTCATAAATATAGGGTAGATAGGGTGTTAAATAATAAGGAATTTAATGATATCACTACTGCTTTAGGTGTTGGAATAGGGGATTCTTTAGATATTAAGAAGTTGAGATATCATAAGATTGTAATAATGAGTGATGCTGATGTTGATGGACTACATATTACAACTCTAGTACTTACACTACTCTTTAGATTTTTTAGACCTTTAATAGAAGAGGGCTACGTATATGTAGCACAACCTCCACTATTTAAAGTGGAGATTGGTAAACAACGATACTACTTTATCAATGACAAAGAGAAAGATACATTCGTTAAAAAAGCAAAAAGCTCTGGTAAGAATCCAGTAGTTAATAGATTTAAAGGACTAGGAGAAATGGATCCAGAACAGCTTTGGGATACAACCATGAGTCCAGAGAATAGAGTCCTTAAGAGAGTGAAAATAGACGATGCTCAAGAAGCAGAACATGTATTTGAGATGTTAATGGGTAGTGAAGTACCACCAAGAAGACGCTTTATCCAAAAACACGCTAATCAAGCTATATTAGATGTTTAATAAAAGAATATGCCAGCAAAGATAAAAGATAAAAATCAAGATGAAAATACAGAGGCTCTAGAGGTAGAAACCACCTATAAACCAGGAGAAATCTTTCCTCGAAGTATTGTAGATGAGATGAAGTCTAACTTCATAGATTACTCTATGTCCGTTATCGTCTCTCGTGCTCTTCCTGAGGTGAAAGATGGCCTTAAACCATCCCAAAGAAGAATACTAGTAGCTATGAATGACTTAGGTTTAAAGCCTAATGCTCATTTTAGGAAATCTGCTAAAATTGCTGGTGATACATCTGGTAACTATCACCCACACGGTGAGGGAGTAGTATATCCAACAATGGTTAAGCTTGCTCAACCATTCTCAATGAGATATCCATTAGTACATGGTCAAGGTAACTTTGGTTCTATAGATGGAGATCCACCTGCAGCTATGCGTTACACTGAGGCTAAGCTCTCAAAGATTGCACCTGAATTACTAGATGACTTAAATAAAGGTACTGTTACATATACTGTTAACTACGATGGTACTAGACTTGAACCAACAGTTTTACCTGCACTATTTCCAAACCTTCTAGCTAACGGTTCTCAAGGTATCGCAGTAGGTATGGCTACACAGATTCCACCTCACAACCTTACTGAGTTAATCGAAGCTCTACAAGAGATGGTTAATAGAGGGAATAAATGGGAAGGCAAAGCTATATACAACGAACTAAGAAAAACAAAGGAGCTCAAAGAGGTAACACCTCAAACTCTTAACTCTCATCCTGAGCACTACCTAGAAAACTATGTAGATACCAATGATGTTGACTACATGGATGAAATTCATGCTATAGAATCCAAGATAAAAGAGGGTGAGGAGAGTATATATCCTAAATTTAAGTCAGATATTACCCCTTCTGAATTAATTGAGATAATTCCTGGTCCTGATTTCCCAACAGGAGCTACAATATATGATCAAAAGGAGATTCTTAATGCTTACGCTACTGGTAGAGGAAGAATTCTTCAAAGAGCAAAAGCAAGTATAGTAGAAGGTAAGAAAAGTAGATATCAAATAGTAGTAACTGAAATCCCTTACCAAGTTAATAAAGCTCATATGATTGAGAAAATTGCTGATTTGGTTAAGGATAAGAAGATTGAAGGTATTGCAGATATTAGAGATGAGTCTAATAAAGATGGTATTAGAGTAGTAATAATTCTAAAGAGAGATGCCCAACCTAAAGCTGTATTAAACAAGCTTTACAAATATACAGAGATGCAGAAAGCATTTAATGCTAATATGATCTCTTTGGTAGAAAATGAACCTAAGACTCTACCTCTTAAGAGGATGTTAGAACTATTCCTATCTTTTAGAATTACAGTAACAATTAGAAGGTATGAATACGATCTCGCAGAGGCTAGATATAGAGGACACATTTTAGAAGGTTTGCTTAAAGCTTTAGATGTTCTAGATGAGATTATAGCAACTATTCGTAAATCTAAGACCCAAGATAGTGCTAAAACCAACCTTATCGACAAATTCAAATTTACAGAGGTTCAAGCGCAAGCAATTTTAGATATGCAACTTAGAAGATTAGCTGCTCTAGAGAGGGTTAAGCTTCAGAATGAATTTAAGGATATCAAAAGTAAGATTGAGGAATATAATGACATATTAAGTAATGAGGACAACATATTAAAGGTTATTAGTAATGACTTACAGATGATTAAAGAGACATATGGTGATGAAAGAAGAACAAAGGTTGTAAAGGGTAAAGTAGGGGAGATAAGTGAAGAAGATATGGTTGCGTCTGAGGAGACCTTAGTTACTATAACTAACTCTGGCTATATAAAGAGAGTAAACCCTGCGTCTTACAGAGCTCAAAAACGTGGTGGTAAAGGAGTAAATGGTGGTAATCAAAAAGAAGGAGATTTCGTAGAACACGCTATACTGTGTAACACTCTAGATGAACTCCTTCTCTTTACCAACAAAGGTAAAGTATACAACCTAAGAGTATTTGAAATACCTGAGTACAGTAGGACAGCTAAAGGTTTACCATTAGTTAACCTAATACAGCTTGAGCAGGATGAGACTATTAATTCATTTGTGACTAAAGATCCCAAGGGTGGTGTAAGAGAGGGTAAGAAAGAGGAAGAGGCTAAGAGTAATAAGTACTTCACTATGGCTACTAAAAACGGAATTATCAAAAAGACTGAAATAGGAGAGTATGAGAATATTAGAACTAACGGTCTCATTGCTATTAATCTAGAGAGTGGAGATGAGCTTACTTGGGTAAGACCAACTACTGGAGAAGACGAAATTATTCTAATTACTGCTGAAGGTAAATCTATAAGATTTAGCGAAAAAGAGGTTAGACCAATGGGTAGAACTGCTAAGGGTGTAACTGCTATGAAATTTAAGACAGAGTCCGATTACATAGTTAGTATGGATGTAGTAAGGAATGACGAGTATAGATTGCTTACTGTGTCCGAAAGAGGATACGCTAAAATGACCGAATTAGAGGAGTATAGTTCTCAAAGAAGAGCAGGTAGTGGTATATATACTTTCAATGTGACCGAAAAAACTGGCAATGTAGCCGCTGCTAGGATATTAGATAATCCAGATGAAACAGAGATTGTAGTTATTTCAGAGAAGTCTAAAGTAATTAGATCTAGCTTAAAGGCTGTCCCAACACAAGGTAGACAAACAAGTGGAGTAAAAATAATGAATCTTGATAAAGGAGACAAGGTAGCTACTGTGACATTGATGTAGTTATCTCTCTATCTCTAGTCATATCATCGTAATATCTATACAGATATCTTATTGCAGAGAGCATTTTCTCATAATCAAACTCCTTGCTCTTATCTATTCTAGATACTTCAGATTCAATTTCAATAACTTTGTTTGATAGAGCCTCAATCTTACTTTCAATGTTTTGTATTTCATTATTTACCATATATCTTTTCCTTACAATTTATATCTTTATATATTCTAAAACATGTAAAAATATATTTCCTGACTTAGTAAATAGTAAGTAAGGCTTCTATAATTTCGACTATCTAATAT
>WOZL01000115.1 GCA_011620305.1 Candidatus Dojkabacteria bacterium
TTAATCCTTCTATGTATATCTGCATGATCTTCTAAAAGCTCTTCAGAGTTCTCTGTTGAACTGTAAAGTTCAGTTAAGGATGTTAAGTCATCTGTTAGTTTCTGAGCTGTTTCGATTTCACTCTTTAAATTCTCCAACCTTTTCATAACTCTCTGTGCTCTTTGAGTATCTTGCCAGAAATCTTCTTTTAGAGATTCTTTTTCTAAATCCTTAACTATCTCTTTTTTCTTGTCTAAATCAAGAGACTCAATTATAGATTCTAAAAGTTCTTTATCATTTTCTAACTCTTTTTTTGTTACAACTTCCATTGCAATATATTATATACTATGTAATGATATTGGACATATGTTTGACTTTCTAAATCGTAAAAAACAGAAAAAGAATGGTGATACAGAGCTTGATAGGCTAGTTACCTTAATCATCTTAGATGGTTTTGGTGTACATCCCGACCCTATAGGTAATGCTGTACTTGGAGCAAAGACTCCATTTCTTGATACAGCATGGACTCATGGTAAATCTACGCTAATTCACGCCTCTGGTACTCATGTAGGGTTACCAAATGAAGTAGCAGGTAACAGTGAGGTTGGTCATCTTAATATTGGTGCTGGTCAGGTTGTATATCAGTCTTTGCCAAGAATTAATGATGCAATTGCTCACCATGATTTAGAAGGGAATCCAGTTGTTAACGGTATGTTTAAGCACATAAAGGAGAACAATTCTAGATTACATTTAGTAGGTGTACTTAGTGCAGCTGGTGTACATGGGCATATTAAGCATCTTTTCTCATTATTGGAGCTTTGTAAGAGTAGAGGAGTAGATCCATATATTCATGTAATGCTAGATGGTAGAGATACCCCACCTACTGAAGGGTATTGGTATCTTAGTAAATTAAACAAGAAAATCAGAGAGCTAGGTATAGGTAAGATAGCTTCAATGATGGGTAGATATTACGGTATGGATAGGGATACTAGATGGGATAGGACAAAGCTTGCATATGATGCTATGGTTGGTATATCCAATATTAAGTTTGTAGATCCAATTAAGGCTCTTCAAGATTCATATGCTAAAGATATTACAGACCAGTTTGTAATACCCAGTGTAGCAGTTGATACTTCAGGGAAATTAATTGGGAAGGTAGAGAGTAATGATGCAATACTTTTTTGGAACTTTAGAGAGGATAGGGCAAGACAATTAACCAAGGCTTTTGTTATGAAAGATTGGGATTATTTCCCAAGAAGAGACTTCCCTGAGAATGTATACTTTGTAACTATGACTGGTTATGAAGAGGGACTTCCTGCTAAAGTAATATTTCCTCCTAAGGAAGTTGATACACCTATAGCGGAATATTTGAGTAGTATAGGTATTAACCAGTTACATGTATCTGAAACAGAAAAGCATATGCATGTATCTTACTTTTTTAATGGTGGTGTAGAGCAACCACATACCGGTGAAGATTGGTTAAACTTCCCTTCGCCAAGAGTAAATGATTATGCAGGTACACCTGCCATGAGTGCAGAGGCAATTACCCAGGGTACTATTGAAAGAATTAAAAAGAATGATGAGTACAAATATGGTTTTATTGTAGTTAACTATGCTAATCCAGATATGTTAGGACATACTGGAGATTTTAATGCTACAGTTAAGGCAAATGAGATTACGGATGCATATTCTGCTCAGTTAGCAATGGAGACCCTAAAGAAAGGTGGGTCAGTTATAATAACGGCAGATCATGGGAACTGTGAGACAATGATTAACAGAGTGACTAAGGAGGTTGATATTGCTCATACTAACAACCCTGTACCATTTACAATATTAGATAGTTTAGACCAGGTACAAAACAAAGATGGTAGAGAAGTGGTGAAGGTTGGAACTGGTGATAGGGCTAAGGTAACAGGTATCTTAGCAGATGTGGCTCCTACTGTTCTTGGTTCAATGGGTGTGGATATACCATCCTCAATGACAGGTATGGATTTAAACAGGGTTATATAGCTAATACAAGTATTAAAATTCCTATAAGAATTCTATAGACGCCAAATACTGTTAACCATTTCTTTTTCTTATATTTCTCAACTATAGTGAGTGATAGATATCCAATTACTAAAGTTAACAGTACAAAGGGAAACATTTTAACTACAGAAAGTGATGCAGTTAACGTAGAGGGGTCGGTACTATCTAAATATGTTTTGGCGATTTCATATAGAGTGCTACCAAGGAGAATTGGGATACCAAGTATAAAGCTAAATTTAAATGCACTGTACTTATCCAAACCAAGCATTATACCTGTAAGAGTTGTAATACCAGACCTAGATGTGCCTGGTACCAATGCAAGAGTTTGTCCCAGTCCAATAATGAGCATACTCTTTAAATCTACTTTCTCTGGAGATATTTTCTTAGTAGGTAGGTCAATGTTCTCAAAGAGAATAAATAGAAGACCTACAACAATTAGAGAAATTGCAATAATGGTACTACCATGAAAAGTGGAAGCGATGTAATCTTGAAGAAATACGCCCACAAGTGCTGCTGGTAGAGAAGCTAATAAGAGCTTAAGAAAAAACAACCATTTCTCTTTTGTGAAGAAATTTTTAAATAGAACTTTACGATAGAAAACAATTACAGCTAATGTAGTGCCTAGGTGTAATACTGAAAGAAGAAAGAAGTCTCCAGATATTTCAAAATCAAGAAATTTGCCTATTAAAATTAGATGTCCGGTACTTGAAATTGGTAGTACTTCAGTTATACCCTGTACTATAGAAAGTATAACTATTTTAAATGTATTCATTGTTTAATTCCTAATTTATTCTCTTTTATGGTAATATTTTTTAACATGATAGTCAAAAGGTTTATAAAATCAATTGTTGTACTTCTAATTTATTTCTCATTGCATTTACTAATAGTGCCTACAGTAAATGCTGCTTCTCCAACTCTCTCTTTCTATCCTAGTAGTGGAATTATAAAGGACCCAGAAGAGGGTTTTGCAGTTGATATATTAATAGATAGTGGAGGTCAGGAGTTATCAAAAGTAACAGCTGCTTTTAATTTTGATCCTAAACAGTTACAAATAGTTGAGGCAAATAAAAATAATTCCCTTTTTGAGCAGTGGCCCGAAGATGAAAGTTCTTTGGATAATCAAAATGGTGTAGTTATGCTTACAGGTTTTACACAGTCAGGCTCAGGCGAATTCTATCAAACAGTAGGTGATCCTGATGTATTTGCGAGAGTAGAGTTTGAGGTAATAGAAGATGAATTGGATGAGGAGATTGTTCTCTCATGGGACTTTGGAGAGAGTGATCCACTATTTAAAACAGCATTAATTGTAGATGGTAGCCCTCCACAAAATATACTTGATACAGCAAGTTTGGGTAGTAGGCCACAGGATGCGGTACTTAGGTTAGGAGAATTAACTCAAACAGCCATAGATTCCAGATATATACCATTTATACTAGGTGGCTTTTTGATTTTAATAGCGGGAGTTATAATTAGTAGTAAGCCTGAAGTTACTAGAAAGAAATTTGGTACTGTTGTTGTATATGATGAGTAAAGATCTTAAAGTTGCACTTGTTTTTGAAAATCTCTTCTCTTGGGGTGGAGCAGCTGTAGTTAATCAGCATTTTGTAGAACTATTTCCAGAGGCTGATATTTTTGCAATGTTTGGTAAACAAGAATTCTCTGATAGATATTTTGATGGTAAGAAAGTAAAGTTTTCATTTTTAAACAAGCTTCCATTTCCAAATAGATTACATACTTACTATTTACCTCTTTGGCCAGTAGCTATAGAGTCGTTTGATCTCTCAGATTACGATTTAGTTATTTCCTCTAGCCATTCTGTAGCAAAAGGTTGTATTACTTCACAAAACTGTATTCATATTTCATATGTTCATACTCCTATGAGATTTCTTTGGGACCTAAAAGATATATATTCTAAATATGGTTTGTTAAAATCGCCAATTTTAAATTACATGAGAATGTGGGATGTATCATCTGCAAGTAGACCAGACAAGATTATTACCATCTCAAATTTCGTAAATAGGCGTATTAAGAGATACTGGGGTAGAGAAGCAGATACCATTATCAACCCTCCCGTTAAGCTTTTTGAGGGAGATTTAGTGTCATACAGTAAGAGAGAGAGTTACTTTGTAGCTGGTGCACCTTTTGCAGAGAATAAGGGGGGAGAGTTCTTAGTAGAGTGTGCAAATGAATTGGGTTTTAGATTAAAAATCATAGGAAAGAGTAGGGGATATAGAAGACTTAAAAGGCTTTCTAAGGGTCGTAGCAATATTGAATTTCTAGGTAGAGTTTCTGAAGAAGAGAAATGGGATGTAATGAGTAGAGCTAGGGGTTTTGTTGCAGCTGGTATTGAAGATTTCGGTATATTTCCTCTAGAGGCTATGAGCTGTGGTACACCTGTATTAGCTTTTAAGAGAGGTGGGTATTTAGATACTGTTAAGGAGAATATAAATGGGGTGTTCTTTAGTGAATCTACAGTAGATGATTTCCAAAAAGGTCTAAAGGAATTAGAGAGTAAACAGTGGGATATAGAAAAGGTTAGAGAGAGTGTGAAGAAGTATAGTAGTGAGAGGTTTAATAGAGAGGTTGAAGAGTATATTAGAAACAGTATATAATACCTGTAGCGCCAAGATAGCTCAGTAGGTAGAGCACGTGTCTGAAAAACACGGGGTCCCCAGTTCGATCCTGGGTCTTGGCACCAATGTGCGAGAGTAGTTCAGTTGGCTAGAACGACACATTGCCAATGTGTAGGTCGCGGGTTCGAATCCCGTCTCTCGCTCCATTACCCCAACTATATGAAGAAATTACAAAGAAAATTTTTCATAAGAGATTGTATCACTGTTTCTAAAGAATTATTAGGAAAAATAGTTGTACATAACTCTAAACAGGGTACTGTATCTGGACGTATTACAGAAACAGAAAGCTATGAGGCTTACACAGATCCGTCAGCTCATTCATATAAGGGTAAGACAGAGAGAAATAAATCACTCTATCTTGAGGGAGGATACCTCTACCTATTTAAAATCCATAGATACATATGTATGGATATTGTTACAGGAGAGGAGGGTGTCCCTAGTAGTGTACTTCTAAGAAGTCTAGAGCCATTAGAAGGTATAGATATTATGAAAGAGAATAGAGGTAAACAGAAGCTAATAGAGCTAACTACAGGTCCAGGTAAATTGGTACAAGCATTAGGAATAGAGTATAAATACGATGGGTACAATATATACCAACCAGATTCAAAGATATACATAGTAGATGATGGATATGAAGTAGAAGATATAGTACAAACAACTAGAGTAGGTATATCCAAAGCTAAAGACCTTAAAAACCGATTCTATATTAAAAACAGTAAATATATTTCTAAAAAATAGCTATCAACTCTAAATGATTAATATGATATATTAATATATGAATCCTGCCCATCCAATCAATAACTCTACTGAGGTAAAAATATCATTTTATAAAAAACTATGTCGTAAGAAATGGTTTAGAATTTTAAGACCAATACTAATAGCAGGTCTTGTTGTTCTTATCATATATATCTTAACCATAATAGGTGTTTTTAAGATAAAAGAATTTGAACTAGAAAATGAATTAGAATATATTGATAACCTTTCTACAGTTACTAACCAATATCTTGGTCAAGGATATTTTTCACTTAACTTAGAAGAATTAGAAAACGATATTCAAACATATGATAAATATGTAAAAAAAGTTACAGCTGAGAAGATATTTCCTAATAAAATTAGAATATCAATTGAAGAGTATGAACCACTTTATTACTTAGAGTATAAAGAGGTATGCTACATAATCTCTGAGGATGGGTATATATTGGAAGAGAA
>WOZL01000044.1 GCA_011620305.1 Candidatus Dojkabacteria bacterium
CTCCAAGATTTGTTAGTAGCTATACCAAAAGTAGCTACTGCAGCTCCTGAAGCTGTATATTTTAACTCAGGATCTCTTGTGAGATTTCCTATTAACTGAACCTTATTTAAAGACCTAGCAGCCATATATTTTATTTATTTAATTTAACTATGCTTCTATCTTAATACACAAAAATGAACTAAATCTTAATAACTTTCTTTTTAATTCTTGTACCAATCTCTTCAGGATAATCTACCTCTACAATCATATGTCGTAAAATTTCCTGTTTAAGCTGAATCTTTCTTCTAATCTCAGCAATATGCTCAGGAGAAATTTCATAGTTATAGATAATATAGTAGGCCTCACTTTGACCATCAATATCGTAAGATAGATATCTTTTACCCCACACATCTACATCTAAAACTTCACCACCCATAGACTCTACCCAATCAATAAACTCTTTATGAATTTCTTTTCTTACATCATCAGGTAGTAGTGGCTTTAGTGCAATGATTAGCTCATAAACCCTTTTGTTCTCATTCTTAGCCATTAAATATATACTGATTTAAACTTATATTAAGCGAGTGGATTTTAACAGAAACTGTAGGAAATATCAACGCTAATTACCTATTTATTTGCCAAAATAACGATATAGTCACCATCCTTTACAGTATAATCCTTCCCGTGATTTTTTACTATACCCTTCTCTTTAGCTGCTACCCAGCCACCAGCTTCAATCATCTCTTCAACATTTACGACATCAGCAGTTACAAAGCCTTTCTCTAAATCTGTGTGTATAACACCTGCTGCTTCTTTAATATTTGCTCCTCTTTGTATTGTCCATGAGTTACACTCCTTCTCTGAACCTGTATAGAAAGTAATTAAATCAAGCCTTTTGTAAGTAACATTAATAACATCCTCTACACTGTTAGGTTCATATCCAAGAAGCTCGGCATACTCCTGCTTATCATCCATCTCCCCTATTAACTTAACATCAACTCTAAGTATGTATTCTTTATCACCACCTACATACCGTTTTAATTCATTCTCCCATTTCTCTAAATCTTCCTCTGCTACTCCCTCTTTACAGTTAAGTACAAACATACGCTGTTTAGTTGTTAAGAGCCAAAGATCTGAAATGACCTCTCTCTCACTATCCGTTAGATTAATTTCTATAACAGGAACACCACTATTTAATTGATCAAGAACTTTATCCAGTACTCTCTTCTCTTCCTGTGCTTTCTCCTGTCCAGCTCTAGCCAATTTCTCTACTGATGCTAGCCTTTTCTCCACACTTTCAATATCTTTAAGTATTAACTCAGATTGTACTATCTCGAAATCCTCAACAGGGTTTACCCTATCATATACATGCACTATCTGACCACTAGGGAAAGCTCTAAGTACATACATAATTACATCAACTTCCCTTATATGTGAAAGAAACTTATTACCTAATCCTTCTCCCTCAGAGGCACCTTTAACTAACCCCGCAATATCTACAAATGTCATAGCAGATGGAACTCTTTTCTTAGCATTAAAAAAGTTGGCCAATTTATCCAATCTCTCATCAGGTATCTCAATTACACCGATATTTTTATCTATCGTGCAAAATGGGAAATTCTCTGCTGGTACACTCTTTTTAGTTAATGCATTAAAAATTGTAGACTTCCCAGCATTAGGAAGTCCTACTATACCTACTGACAATGTATGTGATTTAGTTATCATGGTGCCTATAATATCACAAAATTCACATATTGTTTATAAACATGATATTATCTAACTATGAAAAAATGGATATTAAGTATAGTAACATTAATTCTCCTCTTACTACCTAACTATGTATATGCAAACGATGCAGATTTCTATATAGAAAGTAATATGGAGATTAAGTATGATAAAGGGGATAAATTTGTTACTGTTGAAATTGAATATATTAGAGAGGTTGTAAATAATGATTACTACTTCCCTGCAAGTGGAGAAAAGACATTTCTAATACCAGATTTACTCTCTCAAGATGAAAAAAAGATTTCTGTAGAAAGAGAATTTAAAAGAGATTCTCTAACGGTAAAAGATGCTTCTGGTAACAATTTAGGTTTTTCTATAGAGGAAGATGAAAATGGCCTTTCCGTGTCTGTACCTAACTACAAAAGAACAACTAGAGCATCTCCGTATAGGATATATCTTCGATACAAAACACATGACTATATCAAAGTTATTAACCAAAATATTGTCTTACAGGCACCTGCCCTACCTAAAGATACTGAGTTTGAGATAGTTGATGAGAACAGTAATACAAGAACAAGTATTGATTACGGTTTAGAGATATTAATCAACAAGGAGGTTGCACCTCTAGCAAAGATTTGGCCAACTGACTACTCTTTTGAAGAAGTCGAGGGGTATGATAAATACATATTCTCTTCTCACTCAAGAATTGATAGAAATCCATACCTAGAATTTGGAACATCTCAAATATTTAGATTTGAATTAAACTATCAAACACCTAAAACCGATTCTTTTATACCAGAGAAATACTCTGAGATGTTTAGTGCTCTATCTACAAATATCTTTGAAATTTCACTACCAAGATACTTTGATGAGACCAATCAAAAAGTAAAAATTGAGAGTATATCCCCTACTCCTACTAAAATCAGTAGAGATGAGGAAGGGAATATTATTGCTACATTCGAAGTGAATGCTAATAAGGAAGGGAATATCTCAGTGATTGGGTATGTATGGGTAGAACAAGAAGAGTTCGGACAAGCAAGAAATATTCCTAATATCAGTCTTGATGAGTATAGAAATGAGATAAATAGCAATGAAATACTCAGTAAATACTTAGTTACTACAAAGTATTGGCAGGTTTCAGATCCATATATACAAGAAGAGGCTGGAAAGATAGCAGATGGCGAAACTCATCTTCTTGATTTAATTAAAGCTGATTATAGATATATCAATGAGAAATTAGAATATGATCAAAGTAAGGCTGATTCTATAAATAACAGAATTGGTGCTAAACAGGCACTTCAAGGAGACGCATCAGTATGTATGGAATATTCAGATGCTATGATTTCTATACTTAGAGCACAAGGTATAGCTGCTAGAGCTGCTCTTGGATATGCAAACCTTAGAGATGCTTCTGAAACAACAGATTCCCAAGTAAGACATCAATGGGTACAGATTTGGGTCCCTGATTACGGCTGGCTATCAGTAGACCCTACATGGGAGAGTGAGAACATGAATATTGGACCAAGTATAGATAGGGTACTTTGGGAAACCTTTAATGGAGATGACCTATCTAACACAAAGATTTACTCTGCTGATTCACTAGACAGTATTAACAATATACAGTTTGATATATCTATTTATGCTGTTGAAGAAAATGATATAGATGACATGGATGTACTTAAATCTTATGAAAAGATTGGACCGATTGAAGAGAGTACTGATGAGAGCAGTATTGCTGATCAAATAAACAAGTTTATAAAAGCTAGTAGTATAGGACGCTCAGTTGCCATAGTGGTACCAGTATTTTTAGTATTAATTGCATTAATTATTATAATTGCAATAATAAGAACCATTATTAAAGCTCTCAAAAAGAGAAAACAGGAATCAACTATTTAAACAATATCCCAATTCTCCTCTACGTTAGCTACTTCTTTCCCCAGATTAAGACGACTCTCTGTTACTGAATAAAGCGTAGCTATTACATCACCCCTCTCTACAACATCACCTATATTCTTATCAAAATATATACCTGCTTCTTTAATTTTGGGGGTACCTAAAGCTCTCGCTATATCAACCATACCTCGGGTATTTATAGACATTATTTTGCCCGACTTGTGTGCTACAATTTCACTTGTCAAATTCCCTATTTTAATATCTTCTGATTTAATAGGTGCTTTCTGACCTTGAGCAATAGCTATTTCCCAGAACTTGTCTAAGGCCTTACCACTTGTTAAGGTCTCTCTAGCCAACTTTTCTCCTTGACCTTTCTTTGCTTTACCACACTCTTCTAACAAAATAGTTGCCATATCAACAACCGTATCCTCCAAACTCTTAGATCTGTCCTCCCTTTGCTCTAAAATCTTAATAGCCTCCCTTATCTCCAAAGCAGGGCCTACTCCATTACCCTCAGGACCTTTAATCTGTCTCTTAATTGTAAAACATTTAATCCCTACTTTAGCAAAGAGTTCTTTAAACTCTTTACTTAAGAAATCTAGGTCATCTGGTCTCTCTATCTTAGTATTCTTACCGTATGGTAAATCAATTAAAACATGGGTTACACCCATTGCAAGTTTCTTGGCAACAATACTAACCAAAACTTTCTGAAACTCTTGTATTCTTAGAGACCTCTCAACGTTAATAATCTCATCATCAGCAGGAGCTAGATAGAGAGAACCTCCCCATATTAGACAAGCACCTGTCTTTTTGACTACTTCATATACCTGTTTCTCTTTGATAGATACAGGCATTACTACCTCTAAAATATCACTTGTACCTGCAGCGGAAGTAATTGCTCTAGTTGAGGTATTAGGACAGACTAGGTCATTAGCAGCTAGTATTGAAATGAGTATAGGTGTAACGCCCTTACCTACTGTACCTCCTATAGAATGCTTATCTACAACCATATCTCCATTCCCTTTAATATCTTTAAAATCCAGCTGCTTACCAGACTGAGTCATACCCTTTGTCATCCAATATATCTCATCTTCACTAAAACCAGGATTGAAAAATGTCCCTACAAAGAATGCTACCTCAGTCTCTCTTAACTTTCTACTACCTATATCCTCCATAATTGTTACCAACTCATCTTCTGTTAATTTCCCACCTTCCATCTTTTTTCTAATTGCCTCTAAGGACTTTGTAGGCTTAGGAATATCTAAGAATACCTTTCTATTTACAGGAGCAAATCTTTCATCTACTAACTCCTCATACAATCCTATCTCTCCCTCACGAACTTTTTCATCGGTTAATATTATTTTAACGTACATTTCAGTATCTCTATACCCTAAAAACGCTGTATCACCATCTTGTAGACCGATTTTCTCAGCATCTATTTTATTAAGAACAACATAGAGGTCTTTTCCTCCTTCTAAATCTAGTTTTTTGCTTTTTAAGTATAATCCCATGGGTTATGTAATAAATATGTTAATTAAAATACTATTCAAAAAGCCAAGGATACTGCTTTCTAACAAAATCTCCTATATCTCGTGGCTTGATAATACCAAATTCGGTTATAAACCCTGTTATAAGACCAGCATCTACAACTTCAAAAGCAGGATTATACATCTCCAAACCTTTTGGAGCATCTTCCCAGAGCTCTTTATCCCCTCTAATCTCTATTCTTATATCCTGATGTGCTGTATCATGGTCCATTTTTAATAGAGAGGTTACAACGTATAGGGGCTTACTACTTTGGTAAGCTGCCATAGCGATTCCCCAACTTCCAATCTTGTTTATACAATATCCCTTCATAGTGATTGCATCACATCCAATAAAAACTACAGAAACTGGTCTACTACCTCTTCCAATTACAAATGACTCTGCTGCACTATCTGCTATCAAAGTTGTATCTATACTGGCATTTAGCAGCTCCTTAGCTGTAATTCTCCCTTGATATCTTGGTCTTGTTTCTGTACATACTGCTGTAAAGTCATCGTCCCCTTTAGCTATACCTTGAATAAGCCTTACAGCAG
>WOZL01000087.1:0-1199 GCA_011620305.1 Candidatus Dojkabacteria bacterium
ACTTTTTATCGAAGTTGTCAACGAATGCTATTTCACTGAAGGCGTCTCTTAAAAGAAACTCTGTACCTGCTATAGAAGAGGGTTCTGTTTCGTAACTTTCTGAAGAGGAGAATCTCATAAATTTTGATTCTAAAATTAAACAACTTTTTCATAATATCATATTTTTGTCTATAGGGCATTTAATTTTATATTCAAAAAGAAAACTTTGAAAAGGCAATTATTGTATCAGGGGATGAAGATTTCTATTGTCTGATAGAATACTTGTCAAATAAAGATTTGTTAGATAAGGTCATGACTCCAAATAGTAGATATTCATCATTGTTGAGAGAGTTTGGTAAGTATATTGTAGATATTACTAACTTGAGAGATAAACTGGAATATAAAAGGAGGCATTCCCGCGGCAAACAAGGTTAACCTTTGGTAGTCCTCCTATCATGATTAACCAATTATAATACAGTTATTGAGAATTACAAAGCCTTGTTCATGTAAAGTTCACCATTCTCAAACCCTCTCTTCTCATAGTACTTTCTAGTACCAATAGCAGATATTACAGAAATTTTCTTAAACCTATTATCTTTACTGATCTCTTCAGCCTTTTTTATCAACTCTTTACCTAAACCTAAATGCTGAGGTTTACCCTCACTATCTTCTCCAATATTTACTAAAGTCCCATAGACATGAACCTCTCTAATAATTGATGAATCTCTTAACTCTTCAATAAAGTTGTTTTCTGCAAAATCTTTTTTAGGAATAGATAACCTAAGAAAACCACAAATCTTGTCATTATCTTTTGTTTTATATGATATAAAGAACTCAGTACTAACAGAAGTTTTGTATGTAACAATTTCCTCTTCAATGTCCTCCCAACTAATCTCCTCACTCTTTATCTCTCTACTCCTAATATCCTCTATCTTTAAACCTAACTCTTTTATTCTTTGTTCTGCTATCTGTCTAAAATTAGTAGCCTTATTCCCAGCCACTATCTCATCAGAAGGAATATCTCTAATAATTCTAGTTAATCTTACATACCTAGGAGTATGAGGTAGTGTCTTAGTAAAATATTCAAGTAATTCATCTTCTGTATAAGGTTTGTAATCTCCCTTTTTATATAGCTCATGAAGCTCTGTATCAGGGAGTATTGAAGTAGGATATATCTTTAATTCATCAGGTGAGAACTCTTTACTCCAGAGTTTCTTGTA
>WOZL01000087.1:1299-5650 GCA_011620305.1 Candidatus Dojkabacteria bacterium
TAGGATATATCTTTAATTCATCAGGTGAGAACTCTTTACTCCAGAGTTTCTTGTAATCCTTAATATCTCTCTTTAAATTAGAGCCATAGAGATTTGGCATAATATGTGCATGTATCTTAAAACCAGCTGTTCTGAGTAACCTAAACGCCTCTTTTGTATCATTTACACCATGGCCTCTCTTATTCAATTCAAGTATCTCGTCATCTAATGCCTGTACTCCTATCTGTACCTTTGTAGCTCCAAGTTTTCTCATCCTGATTATCTCGTTTTCTGTAATGAAGTCTGGTCTTGTTTCAAGAACTAAGCCTACATTTCTGCACTTAGCTGTTTCATTGAACTGCTGTGCTTTGTATAGATCATCCCATGTAATACTGTTCTCTGAGATATCTCTAAGTTTATACTCTTTATCAAAGCTATTCATAGCATCAAAGCATCTCTTTATAAACCAGATTTGATAGTTTTCTGGATAGGTGGAGCATGTACCTCCTAGTACAATAAGCTCTATCTTATCTGTATTATGTCCTGTATCTCTTAGTGCTTTAATTCTGTATTTTGTTTGGTCATATGGATTAAAGTCATATGTTAGAGCTCGCTGTGCACCAGGCTCAGAGGCTATATAGCTCTTGGGCATATTACTTATGTTAGGGCAAAATATACACTCTCCTGGACAAGGGTAGGGCTTCATGAGTACTGTTACTATTGCTACACCTGATTGGGTACGTGTAGGTTTAAGTCTTATCCTATCCTCAATTACTTTCTCCTCTTTAATTACACCTTTCTTAGTTAAATTTTTGTAAGCAGCAACTAACTCGTCGTGTCTGTAAAGTCCTTTACCTTCTTTAGGATATTTTCTAAGTATCTTCTGTAGGGAATTCTCATCCCATTTGTTTTTACTTTCTATTTCTTTAAAAATCTTTAATGCCTCTTTCATGCTGTTATTATACCAACAAATTATTGGTTTGTAGGGATCTCAAAATTACTTGTCAACACTATATCCTTCTGCTAAACTAGTGTAACCATGAAGAAAAATACTGTCCGAATCAAACCAGTAATATTGATAGTGCTTTTTTTAACTATACTCTCATCCTCGCTATTTTTTATATCAAAAATATTTGCAGCTGGAGCCACCCCTATACTAGGTAGTGCTACTGTTTCTAACACATCAAACCTTGTCTTTTTCACATCTGAGATATATGGAGCTAATGTAGTAATATCAGATCCTGATCCCAGTAACTTAAATATTAGAACAATATCTGGTTATGCATGGTCACAAGATATTGGTTGGATTGAGTTTACTGCCAATACTACACCTGGGGTATTTGTAGATTACAGTACAGGCCAAGTTTCTGGCTCTGCATATGTAATGAATACTGGCAATGTCTTAGATTTTGATAACTACGGTAGTAATACAGTAGTTGATCCAACAACTGGTGTTTTTACAGGGTATGTTTGGTCACAAGATGTAGGATGGATACATTTTGATTCTGATGTATATGTTAAAGATACACTAGCTCCTAATAATGTGGCAAGTGTAAGTGGGTATACAGATGATAGTAAGGTAAAAGAGATTACATCTTCAGATACTCTTGTATATAATCACACTCAACCATATTTTGAATGGAGTACACCATCTGACCCAAGTACGCAGACACATGAATATCAATCAAGTGGTGTAGCAGGCTACTATATATATTGGGGACCAAGTTCTACAGCTCTACCAAGTGCATCGGGTGTTTATCAATCAGACAATTCTATAACAGTTGATGTTACAGAAAACCAGACTTACTATCTTAGAATCCAAGCAGTAGATAACCATGGGAATATATATACTAATGTAGAAGAAGACTACACTTTCTTTGAATATCACTCTGATTTAACTAATCCAACTAATGTATCATATATTCTAACGCCTCGTGAGAGTTTTGGGAATGTAGATGATATGTTCTTTAGTTGGCCAAATGCTGCTGGAGTAACAAGTGATGATGCTAACGGGATATTAGGATGGCAGTATAGCCTAAATGATATAAGTAGTTGGACAGGAAGTACTTACAGCGACAGGTTTGAATTAGATTACATACCTTTCGAAGCAACAGATTACACCCATTACTTTACAGAAGAAAAAGATTTAGCACATATGTTAGTGGGAAATAACATTATCTATTTTAGAACTATAGATAACGCTGGTAATTTTAGTGGATATGTAACAGGGGGTGTAGCATATGGAGGTTTGGCCCCAAGATTTTCAGAAGAGGCTGTTGTGACTGTAACACCAAATTACAATACATCTAACGAATTTGCCTTAAGCTGGCCGGAAGTAACTGTTGAAGATGGAAGAACAGTATCATCTTACTACTATATGGTAAACACCTTACCACCCTCGACTTACAGTACTTTGACAAGTAATAGCTCAATATATATTCCAGTAGCTACCAATTCTGTTGCCCAGAAAACTCTTCGAGGGGCAGTAAAGGGTGGTAATACAGTATATGTAGTAGCTGTTGATAATCAAAATGGATACTCTCCCAGTAACTACATTACAGGAACTTTTGAGTTGGACAGCTCTCTACCAGACCCAGTCAGGAATCTTTCCCTAGCAGACACATCTATAAAATCTGCCCAACTGTGGAGAGCGTCACTGAACTGGGAAGAGCCTACATATAAAGGGGATGGTAACCTGTCATATACTATACAAAGAAGTACAAACGGAATAATATGGGAAGAAGTTGGTACAACAACAGGACTCTCATATGTGGATACTGTTGATTTTAGTGGGAAGTATTACTATCAGGTAGGATCATCCGACTCTACTAATGAAAGTCAGGCTAATCCAACATACTCATCTATAGTAAGTGGCACTATTCAAGGAAGATATCTTGAACCAGCAGAGTTAATATCAGGTGTAGTTATCACAGGAATAAGTACAAGGAGAGCTACAGTTATTTGGGTAACCAACAGAGAGAGTGATACGAAGATTGCATATGGAACATCCAGTAATGAATATTTTGAAGAAGAGGTTTACAATTCAAAACAGGTGACAAACCACGAAATCACATTAAATAACCTAGAACCAGATACAATATACTACTTCAAGGCAAAATGGACTGATGAAGATGGTAATACTGGAGAAAGTCATGAAGTATCATTTAGAACTAATTCTCCTCCACAAGTCTATGAAACAACAGTTGATAGAGTAGGACTAGACTATGCCATGATATCCTTTGAAGTATACGGTGCAACCAAAGCTGCTGTAGTATTTGGTACAAATTTGTCATACACTTCTATCAAGGAACTTAATACCTCTCCTAGTAGAAGTAGTTACTCTGTTTTACTTAGCGATTTAGATGATGGGACAATATATAATTATAAAATAAGGTTAACAGATATAGATGGATATATATATGAATCTATAGAAAACAATACATTTACTACACCACCAAAGCCTGAAATATCCAATGTAAGAGTGCAAGAACTTAAAGAAGTTGCAAATCCTACAGTACTGTTTAGTTGGCAGAGTAATACTAAGACAAACTCTATAGTCACTTTTCGAGAAAATAAAGAGGGTGCTACAGCTAAAGACCAGATAGATAAAGAATATGTATCAGGCTTGCATGAAATGGAAATCTCTGGACTGAATCCTCAAACAGAGTATATTGCTCAAGTTGAGGGAGTAGATGAATACGGCAATAGGGCAGTATCAGAATCTATACTATTTACTACAGCTACAGACACACGACCCCCAAAAATTTCTAATATTGTTGTGGAACCAGACCTCTTAAGTAGGTCTGATCAAACAGACAAATCTAGAAGTGCACAATTTGTGGTCTCATGGGAGACAGACGAACCAGCTACAAGTAAAGTAGAGTTTGGTGAAGGTGGAGCAGGCCTATATACCTCAAGCTCTAAATTAGACCAAGAACTAAGAACTAAGCATCTTGTAATAGTGTCAGGACTTACTCCTTCAAAAGTATATAGCTTGAAAGCAGTTTCCTCTGATAGTTATGGAAATGTATCTGAATATGGACCATTGGTTTCTATTACACCCAAATCTAACGACACTATATTCGAAACAATACTAGGAACTATATCCAATATTTTTAAGATATTCTAATGAAAAAAAAGATAGTTAAAATACAAAATATATATAAAAGCTTCTCTATTGGTCATAGACAGAATAGGGTGTTGAAAGGGATTGATTTAGAAATATATCAGGGAGAATTCCTTACAATATTTGGGCCATCAGGCTGTGGTAAATCAACACTTCTACATACTATGATGGGAATAGAGAGACCAACCTCAGGAAGTATTGAGATATTAGGAATAGACTTATGGGAAATGAATGCAGATGATAGGG